>NZ_JAVRHI010000296.1:0-42460 GCF_034105845.1 Streptomyces sp. CRN 30
GCGCGGCCGGCCTCCAGTTCGGCCAGCCGCTCGCGCAACTCCTTGTTCTCCCGGGCCAGTTCCTTGTGTCTCGCGTTCGAGGAGAGCGCCGGGTCGCTCTCCCACCAGTCGATGCCCATCTCCTTGGCCTTGTCCACCGAGGCGACGATGAGCCGCAGCTTGATGGTGAGCAGCTCGATGTCGAGCAGGTTGATCCGGATGTCGCCGGCGATGACGACGCCCTTGTCCAGCACCCGCTCCAGGATGTCGGCGAGATTGGCGCTCTGCCCCTGGCCGAACGGTTCGGGCATGCGGCCCGGTGTCGTCATCGACGACTCCCGTGCTCCGCGTACTCGTCCTCCTCGTGGTACGCGTCGTCCTGGTCGCCCTTGCCCTCCTCGTCGTACTCGTCCTCGGCCTGCTCCTCGGCCTCCGGCTCCTCCTCGTCGTACTCGTCCTCGGGCTCGTCCTCGTACTCGTCGCCCTCTTCCTCGTACGACTCCTCCGGTGCCTCCTCGTCGTCCCGGGGCTCCTCGTCGTCGTACTCGGCCTCGTCGCGAGCCTCGGACTCGTCGGCCTCGTCGGCCTCGTCGTGCTCGTCGTGGGCCTCCTGGCCCTCCTGGCCCTCCTGCTCGTCCCGGCCCTCCTGCTCCTCCTGCTGCTCCTGCTCCTCCTCCGCCACCGCGTCCTCGTGGCTGCGGACGACCTCGCCGTCGCGGATCTCGCCGCGCCAGCCGTCGTCGGCCTCGCCCTTGAGCGTGATGAAGCGGACGTAGTTCTTCAGGTCGAGCCGGAGGCGGCGGCCCTGGGCGCGCCAGATGTTGCCGGTCTTCTCGAACAGGCCCTTGGGGTAGTACTCGACGACCACGATGACGCGGGTGAGGCTCGGCGCGAGCTCGTGGAAGGAGACGACGCCCTTCGTGGTGCCCTTGGCGCCCTCGGAGGTCCAGGAGACGCGGTCGTCCGGGACCTGCTCGGTGGTCTTCGCCTTCCAGCTGCGGTTGGACCAGAAGACCTTCAGCTGCCAGTCGGAGGAGGTGTCGTCGGCGCGGCTCGCGCTCTTGACCCCCTTGGCGAAGGTGCTGAAGTCCTGGTACTGGGTCCACTGGTCGTAGGCCGTGCGCAGCTCCACGCCGACGTCGGCGTACTCGATGATGACGGTCGGCTTCTGGCCGGAGCCGCCCTTCTTGCGGCCCTTGCCGCCGGTGAGGTTCTTGAACGCGCCGACCACGTTGTCCTTGAGCCGGCCCGCGCCCACCTCGACGGCCGTGCGCACCGGGCCCTTGCCCTCGGCGAGCTTGCGCCCGCTGTCGAGGGCGAGCTTGGCGAAGCCGGGGCTGTTGCCCTCGGCGATGTCGTTCAGCTTGCCGGTGGTCTCGCCGAGCTTGCGGCCGACCCCGACCAGCGCGCGCTGCGCCTGGGCGGCGAGGTACTGCTGCACCTCGTCCTTCAGGCGGTCGGCGGCCTCGCTGCGGGCCACGTCGGCCAGCGGGTTGCTCTTCGCCGCGTCGCCGGCCTTGGAGGCCGCCGATCCCAGGGGCCCGGTCATCGTTCACCGCCGCTCTTCGGCGCCGCGCCACGCGCGCCGCGCGCGGCGCCGCGTGCCGTCTTGGTCGCCGACTGGGTCTTCTTCGCCGCCGCCTTGCGCGCGGGCGGCTGCTTCGCGGCGGTCTTCTTGGCCGCCGTCTTCTTGGCGGGCGCCCGCTTGGCGGTCTTGCGCGCCTCGCCGGTGGCCTTCTTCGCCGTCCGGCCGCCACCCCGCTCGGGAGCGCGCTCCCGCGGCTCGTCCCGGTCCGCGTCCTCGTCCCGGTCGTCCCGGTCGTCGCGCGCGTCGCGCGCGTCGTAGTCGTCCTCGTCGTACTCGTCGTCGTAGTCGTCGGCGCGGTCGTCCCGGTCACGGCCGACGCCCGGGACCGAGGAGGCCACGCCCGAGAGCTGGTCCTGGACCTGGGCCGTACGGCCGTGGAGGCGGTCGGCGAGGGAGCTGATCTGCCGCTCCACCATCGCGCCCGTGGCCGCCTTGCCGACGCCGCGCAGGTCGCCCCTGAGCTGGTCGCCTATCTCCTTGAACTGCGGGTTGTTCTGCAGCTGGGTGGAGACCAGCTCCGCGATGCCGCGGGGCGTCAGGTTCATCTTCTTGCCGGCCACCATGGTGCCCACGGCGACGGCCAGTTTCAGTTTCTTGGTACGTCCCAGCAGATAGCCGGCCCCTACGGCGAGGCCCAGTCCCACTCGATTCATGGTGTCGTCCCGTTGCCCGTTCCCGCGTTGTGACGCGAAGCTTCCTCAAGCCGGTCCAGGAGGTCGTCCTCCTGCCGGTCGAATTCCTCCTCCGTGATCTCCCCGGCCTCCAACTGCTGTTCCAGGCGCGCCAGTTCGGCCCGTACCGTGGCGGGGTCGTAGTAGATCCGCTCGGCTTCCTGGAATACCTGCTTGATGGCCCAGGCACTGCCGCGCACCGGTGCGAACGGCAGCAGCAGCACCTCCGAGATCAGGCCCACTCACGTCACCCCGCTCCGGTGTCCGCACCGCCCGCCGCCGCGGACGCCGGCTCGGCCGGTCCGGGCTCGACGAAGCTGTACGGCGGCAGCGGGCCGTTGACCCGTACCTCCAGGTGGGGCAGTTCCTGGCGGGCGCGCTCCACGGCGGCGAGGAAGTCCTCGGCCCGGTCGCGCTCGACGAGGTAGGAGACGTTGGCGAGCCAGCCGGTGGACTCGGGTCCGACGCTGACGGCGTCGGCCTCGGAGTCGAGGAGGTGCTGGAGCGCCGTGCCGTCCTCGGCCTCACGGGCCTGGACCGCGGCGGCGACCAGCTCACCGAGCTGGATCTTGCTCTCGTAACTGCCGCCGCCCGCCTGCCGGTTGGCCTCGGCGAGCGCGCGGATCTCCGCGTTCTCGGCCATCACGTGGTGCAGGACGGCCTCTTCGACGTGGTTGGCCTTGATGTTGTACTCGACCCGGCCGTCCAGGGCGCGCAGCCGCTCCTTGTAGTGGTCGGCGCGCTCGGCGAGGACCGCGGTGACCGACTTCTCGTCGAGGGCGACGCTGCCGAACCGCATGGGCAGCACGCAGCCGCCCGTGCCCGCCTCGGCGAGCACGTTCTGGTGGGCGAGCAGGTCCTTGCGCTTGGGCCGCAGCCGCTCGGGGGCGTCGCTGACGACGGCCGCCAGTTCGCCCTCCGTCAGCACGCGCACCGTGCGCGGCGGGTCGCCGACGCCGGCCAGGCCCTCGGGGAGCGCGGGGTGGGCGGCGGCGGTGATGCCGTAGACGTACGTGCTCACTCCTGCTCCTCCTTACGGCGCGAGGACGTCGAACGGCGGGCGCGCGGGCGGGACTCGGACTCGCCCCGGGCCTGCTGGAAGGCGTCGGAAATGGTCTCGGCGGCGCCGGAGAGGGCGCCCTTGGACTTGCCGCGCGCGCCGGACTCGGTCATCTTGCCGACCAGGTCGGGCAGGCCCGGGTCCTTGCGCGGGCCGGACTCCAGGTCGAGGCGGTTGCACGCCTCGGCGAAGCGCAGGTAGGTGTCGACGCTGGCCACGACGACCCGGACGTCGATCTTCAGGATCTCGATACCGACCAGGGAGACGCGTACGAACGCGTCGATGACGAGGCCCCTGTCCAGGACAAGCTCAAGCACGTCGTAGAGGCCGCTGCTGCCGCCTCCGCCGCCGGTCTGCTGTGCCGGAACGACACTCATGCCGGGTGATCCCTCCTTGGGTTGGTGGATGTGGTGACGGGTCCGGTCCGCTTCAGCCGGACCTGCGCGCGTCGGAGCGTCCGCGCTCGTAGCGGCGGACGCGGCGGTAGCCGGTGAGCTGGCCCTCGGAGTCCAGTTCCACCTGGTAGCTCGCCATCAGGCTCATGGTGTCGGGCACGCGCTCCAGTTCGAGCACCTCGACCTCCAGGGCCCAGCCGTCCTGTGTCTGCTCGAAGGAGGACACGGACTCGGCCACCATCCCGGTCAGTTCGGCGAGCTGGGCGCGGGCCTCGCGCAGGATCTCCATGGGCTTCGGCTTCGGCTTGGGCGCGGGCCTGGGCCTGCGCTTCGCCGTGCCGCCGTCCGACGCACCGTCAGTCTGCTTCGCACTCACGGACTTCTCGGAAGTCTGTGAGTTCTGTGAACTACGTTGCTCTGGTTGCGATTCGGATGTGTTCTTTGTGTTCGACATGGCCACCTCCCCCTCCGTGTGGCCGCAAGTGTGTTCGCCAAACCTCCACGGGCGTACGCATCTCAGCCGTACTGTGCGGCCAGCCGCCGACGGGCCGGTCCGAGTGCCCTGGGGCGGTTCATGACCCCGTCCCAGGGGTCGGTGCGGGCCTGCTCGACGGCGTCCGCGACGGTCCAGCGGCGGGCGTGCAGCGCCGGGTCGTCGAGCTGTTCCCAGGCGATGGGCGTGGCGACGGGGGCGCCGGGCCGGGCGCGCACCGTGTAGGGGGCGACCACGGTCTGCGCGTAGGCGTTGCGCTGCACGTCGAGGTAGAGCCGGCCGCCGCGGTCCTTCTTCCGGGCGGCGGTGGTGAGCCGGTCGGGGTGGGCCGCGGCGAGCGTCTCGGCGACGTCGTGGGCGAACTCCCGTACCTCGTCGAAGTCCGGTCCCCGGCGCAGCGGCACGACGACGTGCAGACCGCGGGAGCCGGTGGTCATCGCCGCCGACGGCAGCCGCAGCCCGTCCAGCAGCTCGCGCAGCCACCGGGCGGCCTCGCGCACCGGCTCGAAGGTGTCCTCGGCGGGGTCGAGGTCGAAGACGAGCCGGTCGGGCCGGTCGGGGCGGTCGGCCCGGGAGAGCCAGCGGTGCAGGGTCAGGGCCGCCTGGTCGGCGAGGTAGAGGAGGGTGGCGGTGTCGTCGCAGACGGTGTGGCGGACCGTGCCGCCCTCCTTGGGCAGCTCGGCCCGTTCGATCCACTCCGGGTAGCGGTCCGGGGTGTTCTTCTGAACGAATACCGGCCCGTCGACGCCGTCCGGGTGGCGCTCCAGCATCAGCGGGCGGCCCCGCACCTGCGGCAGCAGGTACGGGGCCACGGAACGGTAGTGGTCGACGAGGCCGCTCTTGGTGACCTCGGCGGTCCCGGGCGTCGCCGGGAAGAGGACCTTGTCCGGCCGGTGCACCTCGACGGTGCGCCGGCCGGCCCGCACGGTCCGCGCGGCGTCCGCGCTCACGGCACCACCGCCTGCTCCACCAGCAGCCGGCCGGCCGTCGCGATCGAGTCGGCGTCGATGCCGGCGGCGTGCAGCTGCTCGTCCGGCGCGGCCGAGCCCGGCATGGTGCGCACCGCGAGCCGGACCAGCCGGGGCACGGGGCCGCCGTCGGCGAACGCCTCCGCGACGGCGTCGCCGAGGCCGCCCTCGGGGTGGTGGTCCTCGACGGTGACCAGGCAGCCGGTCTCCTCGGCGGCGCGGCGCAGGGTGTCGCGGTCGACGGGCTTGACCGAGTACAGGTCGATGACGCGGACCGGGATGCCCTCCCCGGCCAGGGCGTCGGCGGCGGCCAGCGCCTCGGCGACGGTGACGCCGGCGGCGACGACCGTGAGGCGGTCCCGGGCGGAGGAGCGCAGCACCTTGCTGCCGCCGACGGGGAACTCCTCGTCCGGCCCGTAGACGACCTCGGCGGCGCCGCGCGAGGTGCGCAGGTAGCGGATGCCCTCCAGGGCGGCGGTCTCGGCGACCAGCTTCGCCGTCTGGTTGGCGTCGCACGGGTAGAGCACGGTCGAGCCGTGCACGGACCGCATCATCGCCAGGTCCTCCAGGCCCATCTGGCTGGGCCCGTCCTGGCCGATGGCGACGCCCGCGTGGGAGCCGACCAGGTTGATGCCGGAGCCGCTGATCGCGGCCATGCGGACGAAGTCGTGGGCGCGCGTCAGGAACGCCGCGAAGGTCGTCGCGTACGGGACGCGGCCGCGCGCCGCCATGCCGACGGCCGTGGCGACCATCTGCTGCTCGGCGATGTAGCACTCGAAGTAGCGCTCGGGGTGTTCCTTGGCGAACAGCTCGGCGCGGGTGGAGTCGCCCACCTCGCCGTCGAGGGCGACGACGTCGGCGCGGGCGGTGCCGAGCGCGGTCAGCGCCTGTCCGAAGGCGTCCCGGGTGGCCACCTGCTCGCCCTTGTCCCAGTGGGGCAGCTCCAGCTCGCCCGAGCCGGTGGAGTGCAGCGACCGGGCGGTGGGCGGCTCCTGCACCCGCAGGGCGACGGAGCGGGGCCCGCCGAGTTCGGCGATGGCCTCGTCGGCGTCCTTGACCGGCTTGCCGTGCAGCCCCTCGTGGTCCTCCGTCGCGGCGACGCCCTTGCCCTTGAGGGTGCGGGCGATGATCGCGGTGGGCTGGCCCCGGGTGGAGAGTGCCTCGCCATAGGCGCGGTCGACGGCGTCCACGTCGTGGCCGTCGATCTCGACGGTGTGCCAGTCGAAGGCGCGGAAGCGGCGCGCGTAGGCGTCCAGGTCGTGGCCGTGGCGGGTGGGGCCGCGCTGGCCGAGCCGGTTGACGTCGACGATGACGACCAGGTTGTCGAGCCGCTCGTACCCGGCGTGCTCGGCCGCCTCCCAGACCGATCCCTCGGCCAGCTCGCTGTCCCCGCACAGCACCCACACGCGGTACCCGGTGCGGTCCAGGCGCTGTCCGGCGAGCGCGATGCCGACGCCGACGGGCAGTCCCTGCCCGAGCGAGCCGGTGGCGGTCTCCACCCACGGCAGCCGCTGCGGCGTCGGATGGCCCTCCAGACGGCTGCCCAGCCTGCGGAAGGTGCGCAGCTCCTCGTCGTCGATGACGCCGGCCGCCTTGTAGGCGGCGTACAGCAGCGGGGAGGCGTGGCCCTTGGAGAGGACGAAACGGTCGTTGCCCGGGTGGGCGGGGCGCTCGAAGTCGTAGCGCAGGTGGTTGGCGAAGAGTACGGCCATCAGGTCGGCGGCGGACATCGAGGACGTGGGGTGTCCGGAGCCCGCCTCGGCGGCGGCCCGGACACTGTCGACACGCAACTGCTGTCCCAGCTCGACGAGTTCCTCGGTGTTCATGAGTCTCCTTCCGTGCGGCTGCGATCGCGGTCGCGGACCCGCCTCGGGCTGTCGCCCTCGTGAACCCTTCGCGTCCCCCTGCCGGGGGCGGCCAAACGTACGCAAGGGACCCGTACCGCCGGTTACCGGTCCCCCGCCGGGGTATGCGGCGGGGCGGTTTCCCGGCGGACGCACCCGGTGACGGCGAGGCGCGAGGCGCGCGACGGGGGGCGGGCCGCCACCCCGCTCGGGGTGACGGCCCGCCCACCGTCCGGTTACGTTCCCGGGTCACGCGCGCCCGTGCGGCGCCTCGGGGTCGATGTCGTCCTGGCGGGGGGCCATCCGGTCGGCGGCGCTGTGCGCGCCGGTGCCGGGACGGCCGGGGGCCGTGTCGGGCATCGGCGGGTACGGCATGCCCAGGCCGCTCGGCGGCGCGCCCGGGGCCGTGCCGCCGAGCGGGCGGTCACCGGCGGTCTCGCCGTGCCCGTGACCGTGACCGTGGCCGTGGTCGTGGCCGTGACCGTGTCCGGCGGCCCCGGCCGGCCCGGACGGGCGGGCGGCGCCGCGCAGCAGGTACGCGGCGACGGCGAGCAGCGCCGCCGTGATCAGCGCGGCGGCCCAGCCGGGCAGCCCGGCGGCGAGCGCCAGGCCGACGGCGAGCGCCACGGCCGCCCCCGCGTAGAGGGCGGCGGCGCCGGAGGCCGCGTACAGCGTGGCCTTCCGGCGCTGCTTGCGGGTCTGCCGGCGCAGCTCGTCGCGGATGGTCTCGCGTGCCACCTGGGTCAGTTCATCGACCAGGTGCTTGTCCAGATGCTCCAAGTGCTCCATGCGGTCCATGCCAGCCGGGTACCCGCGACCGCCCGGGTCATGGGCGGCGCGTCGCCGACGCCAACTAGGCTTTTCCGCATGGACATTCTGGGAGCCACGCTGCGCGTCTACGTCGACGACCTGGACAAGGCGGTGCCCTTCTACGAAGGGCTCGCGGGGGGACGGGCCCTGCGGTCCGAACGCGGCGGCATCGAAGTGGCGGCGATCGGCTGCTTCCTGCTGATGAGCGGACCCGAGTCCCAGCTGGAGCTGTTGCGCAAGGTGACCGCGACGATCGCCGTCACCGACGTGGAGGAGACGGCGCGCGTCCTGACGGCGCACGGGGGCGAGGTCATCGCGGGTCCGGTTCCGACCCCGGCGGGCCGCAACCTGATCGCCCGTCATCCGGACGGCGCGGTGTACGAGTACGCCGACCGCCGGGCCTGACCGCCGTCAGCGGCCCCGGGCGCTCTCGGCGGTGAGCGCCCACCGCTGGTGGTCCCGCCAGGCGCCGTCGACGTGCAGCATCTTCGGCGAGAACCCCTCCAGGCGGAATCCGCAGGCGCGGGCGAGGGCGATGGAGGCGGCGTTGCCGGGCTGCACGTTGATCTCCAGCCGGTGCAGCCGCATCGGCCCGAAGGCGTGGGCGACGACCAGGCCGAGGCCCTCCCGCATCAGGCCGCGGCCCGCCGCGTGGGCGAAGGCCCCGTAGCCGAGGGCGCCGCTGAGGAAGCCGCCCTCGACGATGTTGTTGATGTTGATGAACCCGGCGATGGCCCCGGTCTCCCGCTCGCAGACGAGGAACCCGGCCTTCGTCGGGTCGTCGATCAGCCGGCCCGCGTAGCGCGCGTACGCCTCGGCGTCGTCCGGTGGGAAGAGCCAGGGGTGGTGCAGGTCCTTGCTCTCCCGGGCGCGGGCGGTGAACTCCGCTCCGTCGGCGAGGCGGAAGCGCCGTATGCCCACCCGGGGGCCTTCGGCGAGGTGGCGAGGTGCGTGGTCCGGCATTCCGCCACCCTACGACGGCGCCCGGGGCGTCACCGCAGCGCCGGTTCGTCCAGGGTGAGCGTGCCCGCGTCCGCGTCCAGCTCCGCGCGGAGCCCGAACGGCACGGTGAGCGCGCCCGCGCCGTGCCCGAAGCCGAACTCCTCGGCCACCGGCACACCGAGCCCGCCGAGCCGCTCGGCGAGCATCGGCCGCAGCCGCTCCGGGTCCTCGCACCCCTCCCAGGAGCCGAGCAGCACCCCGTGGACGCCGTCCAGCCATCCGGCGCGCAGCAGCTGGGTGAGGTAGCGGTCGAGGCGGTAGGTTTCCTCGCCCACGTCCTCCAGGCAGAGCAGCCCGCCGCGCGCGCCGGGCCGGGCGTGCGGCGTGCCGAGGTCGGCGGCGAGCAGGGCGAGGCAGCCGCCGAGGGTGACGCCCCGGGCCCGGCCGGGGACCAGCGCCGTACCGCCGGAGACGAGAGTGCGGACCGTCTCCGGCGCGAACAGCGTGGCCCGCAGGTGGTCCTGCGCGCGGGCGTTCTTGAGGAAGTCGACGCCCGCCGCCATCGGGCCGTGCAGGGTGACCAGGCCCAGCCGGACGGCGAACGCCTCGTGCAGCGCGGTGATGTCGCTGAAGCCGACGAGGACCTTCGGTCCGGCGGCGCGCAGCGCGTCGAAGTCCAGGAGGTCGACGACGCGCTGGGCGCCGTAGCCGCCGCGGGCGCAGATCACCGCGTCGACGGCCGGGTCGCACCAGGCGTTCTGGAGGTCCGCGGCCCGGTCGGCGTCGCTTCCCGCGAGGTAGCGCTGGGTGGGGTGCCGGTCGAGGACGTGCGGCCCGGCGACGGGGTCGAGGTCCCAGCCGCGCAGCACGTCGAGGCCCGCCTGGAGCCGCTCCTCGGGGACGGGTCCGCTGGGGGCGACGACGGCGACGCGGGCGCCGGGGCCGAGCCGCGCGGGCCGCAGCAGCTGCCTCACGCGCGCAGCTCCAGGGTGGGGACGCCGGGGACGCGCAGCCCGAAGACCTGGGCGTACAGGGAGAGTTCGGCCTCCAGCGCGCGGACCATGGTCTCGGCCTTCCGGAAGCCGTGGCCCTCGCCCTCGAAGGCGAGGTAGGCGTGCGGGACGCCCCGGCCCGCCATCCGGGCGAGGAACCGCTCGCACTGCACGGGCGGGCAGATCACGTCGTCCAGGCCCTGGAGCAGCAGGAAGGGCGCGGTGATCCGGTCGGCGTGCTCGGCGGGCGAGCGCTGCGCGTACCGGCCGGGCACCTCGGCGTAGGGGCCGATGAGGGACTCCAGGTACCGGGACTCGAAGTCGTGGGTCTCACCGGTGCCCCAGCCGGTCAGGTCCAGGATCGGGTAGACGACCGTGCCGCAGGCGTAGACGTCGGTGGTGGCGAGGGAGGCGGCGGCGGTCCAGCCGCCGGCGCTGCCGCCGCGCACGGCGAGGCGGTTCCGGTCGGCGGTGCCCTCGTCGGCGAGGGCGAGGGCGACGGCCGCGCAGTCCTCGACGTCGACCACGCCCCACTGCTCGCGCAGCCGCTCGCGGTACTCCCGGCCGTGTCCGGTGGAGCCGCCGTAGTTGACCTCGGCGACGCCGATGCCCCGGGAGGTGAAGTAGGCGATCTCCAGGTCGAGGACGAGCGGGGCGCGGCTGGTGGGGCCGCCGTGCGCCCACACGACGTAGGGCGGCAGTTCGTCGGCGGGGGCGACGCTGTCGGGGTGGTGCGGCGGATAGATGTGGGCGTGGACCTCGCGGCCCTCGGGGCCGGTGAAGGCGCGGATCTGCGGTTCGGGGTAGTACGCGGGGTCGACGGCGTCGTCGTGGGCGGCGCCGATCACCCGGGCGCGGCCGGTGCGGGCGTCCAGTTCGACCACTTCGTAGGCGCTGCGGGGGCTGGCGCCGACGGCGACGACCCGCTCGCCGTAGGCGGCGATCCCGGCCGCGAACTCGGTCCAGGGTCCGGCCGCGTCGACGACCTCGCAGGTCTCGGGGTCGAGGATGCCGAGGGCGGTGGCGCCGCGGCCGTGCACGACGGCGATCAGGCCGTTGTCCAGCGGCGCGAACCAGCCGAGGCCCGGTTTCCACAGCGGCCCGCCGAACTCCTCCTCGCGGGGGCAGAGCGGCGCGCCGTCGCGGTAGAGGTTCCACCAGCCGGTGCGGTCGGAGACGTACAGCAGGGCGCCGTCGCGGTCGAAGTCGGCCTGGGCGATGGACTCCTCGGGCCCGCCCGCGACGGTGCGGGCCGGGCCGAAGGTGCCGTCCGGGGCGATGTCGGCGACCTTCAGTTCGGTGCCGTCCCAGGGCATCCGCGGGTGGTCCCAGACGAGCCAGGCCGCGCGCCGGCCGTCCGGGGAGAGCCGGGGTCCGGTGACGAAGCGGTGCTTGTCGTCGCCGAGTTCGCGCACGGCGCCGCGGTCGTCGGCCGCCGAGCCGTCCAGGGGGACGGCGGCCAGGACGCGGCGCAGGTCGGTGGGTCCGTCCCCGGTGAACTCCTCCAGGACGCACCACGCCTCGCCCCGGTCCGGCAGCAGCCGCGGCTCGGCCCAGCGCAGTCCGCCGCCCACCGGGGAGACGGGGGTCAGCGGGCGCGGCTCGCCACCGCCGGGTGCACAACGGTAGAGCCGCTGGTCGGCGAAGTTCACGAAGAGGACCAGCGGGCCGGCGTCGGTCATGTGCGCCGTCCAGGGGCGTCCGCCGTACTCCATGACGCGGCTGCGCACGTTCCACGGGGCGGGCAGCACCTCGTGGCGCGTGCCGTCGGCGCTCCGGCGGACCAGGGCGCGCCGGCCGCCCTCCGCGGGCCGGGCCTCGGTCCACCACACCTCGTCACCGACGAAGGCCACGTCGTCGGGGCGCCCGTCGTGCGCGGCGGCGAGCGCCGCGTCGATGGGCGAGGGCCACGATCCGTACGCCAGGGTCCGCACTGTCTTCCCCATCTACTAGGCCGTCCGTGTCTCCGGGCCGTCCGTGTCTTCTAGGCCGTCCGCAGGAAGCGGTCCAGTACCCGTACGCCGAAGTGCAGGGCCGAGACGGGTACCCGTTCGTCGACGCCGTGGAAGAGGGCGTTGTAGTCGAAGCCCTCCGGCAGCCGAAGCGGCGTGAAACCGTAGCCGGTGATGCCCAGCCGGGAGAACTGCTTGGCGTCCGTGCCGCCCGACATGCAGTACGGCACCACGTGTCCCTCGGGCGCGAACTCCTCGACGGCGGCCCGCATCCGCGCGTACGTCGGGGAGTCCAGCGGCGACTGGAGGGCCACCTCGTGGTGGGCGAACTCCCATTCCACGTCCGGGCCGGTGAGCCGGTCCAGGGTGGTGCGGAACTCCTCCTCGCCGCCGGGCAGGTAACGCCCGTCGACGTGAGCGGTGGCCTCGCCGGGGATGACGTTGAGCTTGTAACCGGCGTCCAGCATCGTCGGGTTGGCGCTGTTGCGCACGGTGGACTCCACCAGCTTCGCGGCGGGGCCCAGCTTCGCCAGCAGGCCCTCCACGTCGTCGAGGTCGGGTTCGACGCCGTGGAGCGCGGCGAGTTCGGTGAGGGCGGCGCGGACCGTCGGGGTCAGCCGGACCGGCCACCGGTGCTCGCCGATGCGGGTGACCGCCGCCGCGAGCCGGGTGACGGCGTTCTCCCGGTTGGCCTTGGAGCCGTGGCCCGCCCGGCCGCGGGCGGTGAGCTTCAGCCAGGCGGTGCCGCGCTCCCCGGCGGAGATCGGGTAGAGCTGCCGTCCCGCGCCGTCGTGGAAGGTGAACGCGCCGGACTCGCTGACGCCCTCGGTGCACCCCTCGAACAGCTCCGGGTGCTCGTCGGCGAGGAACCCGGAGCCGTCCTCGGCGCTGGCCTCCTCGTCCGCGGTGAACGCGATCACGACGTCGCGGCGGGGCCGTACGCCCGCGCGGGCCCAGCCGCGGACGACGGCGAGGATCATCGCGTCCATGTTCTTCATGTCGACCGCGCCGCGGCCCCAGACCACGCCGTCGCGGACCTCCCCGGAGAAGGGGTGCACGGTCCAGTCGGCGGCCTCGGCCGGGACGACGTCCAGGTGGCCGTGGAGGAGCAGCGCGTCCGCCGAGGGGTCGGTGCCCTCGATCCGGGCGACGACGTTGGTCCGTCCCCCGGTGCGTTCCAGGAGGGTGGGTTCGAGGCCCGCCTCGGCGAGCCGGGCGGCGGCGTACTCGGCGGCGGGGCGCTCGCGGCAGTCGCCGCCGCCCCGGTTGGTGGTGTCGATCCGGATCAGCTCGGAGGTGAACCGGACGACCTCGTCGAGGGCGGTCGCGTCGGGCGCCCGCTCGTCGAGGACGGTCGCGTCGGTGGCCCGCTCGTCAGCCATACTGCTCCTCCACGGCGGCCGAGGCGATCGTGGTGACCGCCTTGAAGGTCCGGATGGCCTCGTACATGGTGCCGGTGGTGTACGCCACCTTGCGCTCGCCGGTCCGCTCCACGCCGGGGACGACGGTCGAGGCCGCCGCGAGGTGCTCGGCGTCGAACTCGACGGCGACGGTGTACGGCCCGCCGCGCACGGGTTCGTACCGCACCGCCAGCGACGCCGCCTCCTTCGCCGCCGCGCGGATCTCGGCGGCGGTGCGGGCGGGGGTGCGGCAGACGGCGGCGTACCGCGAGACGTGGTCCTTGACGGCGACCTTCAGCGCCTCCGGCGCGTAGCCGAGCGCGTCCTCGCAGGCCACGTCGTCACCGGTGACGAGGACGACCGGGACGCCGTACTCGGCGACGACATGGGCGTTGAGCAGTCCCTCGCTGGCGCGTACGTCGTTCAGCCAGACGCCGGTGATCTGGTTGGCGAGGTAGGTGTGGGCGAGGACGCCCTCCATCCCGGCGCCCGCGTGGTAGCCGACGAAGGCGATGCCGTCCACGTCGCCGTGTTGCACGCCCTCGACCATGGACAGCGCCTTGTGGCGGCCGGTGAGCATCTGGGCCCGCTCGTCGAGCCGTTCGAGGAGCAGGTTGCGCATGGTCCAGTGCGCCTCGTTGACGAGGACCTCGTCGGCGCCGCCGTCCAGGAAGCCCCGGACGGCGGCGTCGACGTCCGAGGTGAACATCGACCGGCACCGCTCCCACTGCGGCGTCCCCGGCAGCACGTCGGCCGGCCAGGTCACGCCGGTGGCGCCCTCCATGTCGGCGCTGATCAGGATCTTCATGGTCCGCCACGTTACGCGCCTCGGGGGCGGGCGGCCAGGAGATACGGGCCGCCCGCCGGGCCGGTGTTCAGGTCGCGTGGACGCGGTCCACCAGAATGTCGATCACGAGCGGGGTGCGCGGTCCGAAACTGAGCAGCACCCCGTCCTCCAGGGTGACGATCCGGCGGTCGGCCCCGGCGGGGGTCTGGGCGATGCCCGGGATGTCCACGAGGCCGTCGATGCCGCCGACCGACTCCAGCCCCTTGTCCATCATCAGGATGACGTCGGGCCGGGCGGCGACCAGTGCCTCGCTGGTGAGCGGGGTGAAGGGCTTGTCCAGGCCGGTCTCGACCCCGGCGTCGACCGCTCCGGCCGCGTCGATCAGGGAGTCGGCGCCCGAGCCCTTGCCGCCCATGAGGTAGACGGCCGCGCTGCCGCGCATGTAGAGGAAGGCGACCTTGGGCCGGCTGCCCGCGGGAACGGCGTCGCGGGCCGCCGCGAGTTCCTCGTCGACGCGTGCGTTGAGCTTCTTCCCGGCCCCGGGTACGCCGAGCGCCTCGGCGACGCGGGTGGTGCGGGCGGCGACGTCGGCGAGGTTCGTCGCGGGGTCCAGGACGACGACCGGCACCCCGGCGTCGCGGATCTGGTCGATCGCCTCCGCGGGCCCGGTGTCGGTGTCGGCGAGCACCACGGTCGGGCGCAGCGACAGCACGCTCTCCGCGCTGACGTCGTGGGCCCTGGTGACCAGCGGAAGCTTCTTCGCCTCGGCGAAGGTGGCGGTGATGTCCCGGCCCACGACCTGCTCGCCGAGGCCCAGGGTGAACACGGTCTCGGCGACGCCGCCGTTGAGCGGGAGGATGCGCGAGGCGTCGGTGACGGTGACCTTCCGGCCGTCGGAGGAGTCGACGGTGACGGGCAACTCGGGGGTGGGCGCCGGGCCTTCGAGGGGCGTGAGGGTGTTCTTCCGCAGCTGCCGCTCGGCCGCCGCGGCCCGCTCCCCCGCCGACGCGGGGGACGCGCCCGCCGCCGAGCCGGACGAGGAGCCCGCCGGGGAACCGCCGCAGCCGGCCGTCAGCAGCGCGACGGCCAGAGCGAGCGGGGCCAGGCTCCGGCGCCACGGCGAGGGTCGGCTTCTTCCGGACATGCGCATCGCTGGGCCTCTCGGGTTTCGGGACCTGACACAGTTGATCGATAGCTTAGGTTAGGTTTACCTTATTGACTCTGGTGGGGGTGTTGATGTGAAAGCGGCAATCTCTCCGCGCGCCACGCGCATGGCCGGTGCCGCCGCGACCGCGGCCGTCGTCCTGACGCTGTCGGCGGTGCCCGCGTCGGCCGCCGGCGCCTCGGCGACCGGTCCCGAGGGGCAGAAGCTCACGGTGTCGAAATCGGCCGGTCTTGACCCGGCGGGCGAGACGGTGACGGTCTCCGGCACCGGCTACAACACGGAGAAGGGCATCTACGTCGCCTTCTGCGTGGACAACGGCGCGGGCAGGACGCCCACGCCCTGCGTCGGCGGCGTCGACATGTCCGGCGAGTCGGGCGCCTCCGCCTGGGTCTCGTCCAACCCGCCCTCGTACGGCGAGGGACTGGCGAAGCCGTACGGCGGCAGCGGCCACAAGGGCACGTTCAGCGTGCGGGTGAAGGTGCGGGCCAAGGACGCCAACACCGACTGCGCCAAGTCCGGCGTGACCTGCGCCGTGATCACCCGCAACGACCACACCCGGGGCGGCGACCAGTCCCAGACGGTGCGCGTCCCGGTGACGTTCACGGGCCAGGACGGCGACCCGGACAGCGGCTCCGGCTCCGGTGCCGGCACCTCGGCCACGCCCGACGCCACCGCGGGCACGGGCTCCACCACCGGCGGCACCGGCACGGGCGCGGACTCCGGTGCGGGCTCGGGCTCAGGCTCGGGCTCGGGCTCGGGCTCGGGCTCCGGCGACACGTCCTCCGGCGGGCCGCTGGCCAGCACCGGTTCCGCGGCCCTGACGATCGGGGGCGCCGCGGCGGCACTGGTCGCGGCAGGCACCGGCGTCCGGTTCCTGGCCCGCCGGCGCCGGACCGCCTCGACGGGCGGCCCGAGCGCGGGCTGACCCCTCCTAGTTGATCCACATCCGCGATTCCCCCAGGGAGACTGGAAGATGGCGAAGAGACCCGGCGCCGCCGTGACGGCGGGCGGCGTCCTGCTGGCGCTGCTCGGCTCGACCGCGGCGCGGGCCGAGGACGGCGGGGCGTTTCCCCGCGAGGTCACCGGCGGCTACGCGAGCTGGACCACCGACGACGGCCGCCCGGCGGAGGCGGGTCTGGCGTTCGACGTCACCCGGCCCGCCGTGCACGACACGGCGGGCCGCGCCTGGTTCCCGGCCGCGGGCGGCGGTGCGGACCCGGCGACCGGCGCGGCGGAGGTCGAACTGGCGGGCACCGCCCGGCTGTCCGGCGCCGACGGCACCGATCCCCTCGCCCTGGACGGCCTCCGCCTCGACCTGGCCGACGGCGGCAAGGGCGCGCTGCGGGTCCGCACCTCAACCGGTGACGGGACCCGGGAACTGGCCCTGGCGGAGGTGGACCCGCACGGCGCCGCCCCGGCCGTCCGCAGCGCGGGCGTGACCTGGAGCGGCCTGCGGGCGACGCTCACCGAGGAGGGCGCGCGGCTGCTCTCCGCCTGGAGCGGACGGGAGTTCGCGGCGGGCGACGGCTTGGGATCACTGGATGTGACGGTGGGCACCGGCGACGACGGCGAGGCACCCGCCCTCCCCGAGCAGCCGGACGGCACGGCGGACCCCGCGCCGGGTCCCGCGCCGAGCGAGCCGCCCGCCACCGCGTCCCCCGCGCCGGAACCGGAGCGGGAGGCACCGGCACCCACCGCCGCCGTACGGCACCCCGCCCTCACCCCCGGCGGCGAACAGCGGATCACCGGCAGCGGTTTCGCACCCGGCGAGGTGGTCCTGGTGGCGATCGACGCGGACACCCGCTACCAGGCGGAGGCCGACGCGGAGGGACGCCTGTCGCGGACCTTCCCGGTCTACGCGACGGCGACCGCGGGCACGCACACCGTCGAACTCACCGCCGTCTCCTCCGGCGGCCGGGCCACGGCCCGTTTCGAGGTGCGGGCCGGGGGCTGATCCGCGGCAGAACCGTACGAGACCGACACACGGGAGCGGGCCGCTCGGCCCGCCCCTCGTCATGCCCGAAAACCGCACGTCAGAGCGGGTTTTGAGACTTCTTTGCCGTCCATTGACAAGCACCCGGATTTCGTACTTAGGTTTGCCTTACCTTCCCCCGAGAGAAAGGTGAAGTGCTCGCCATGAGAGCCGTTCCTTCCGCTCGCACCACCGCCCGCGCCACACTCGCCGTCGCCGCCTCCGCGGCCCTGACCCTGGGGCTGGCCGGCTCCGCGTCCGCCGCCACCTCGACCCGGACGATCACCGACGGCTCCACCACCTACGACCTGTCGGTGACCGCCCCGGACTCCGCCGCCGCGGCGGGCCAGGTCATCACCGTCACGGGCTCGGGATTCAACCCGGCCCAGGGCATCTACGTCGGCCTGTGCGTGGTCGACGGCGCGCCGGGCGCCGCCAAGCCCACCCCGTGTCTGGGCGGCCAGGACGAGAGCGGCTCGACCGGCGCCTCGCACTGGGTGAACAACACCTTCGGCGGCCTCTTCGCCAACAGCTCCAAGTTCGGTGACGGCGGCACCTTCACCGCGCAGATCTTCGTCAAGGCCACGCTGGACGACGGCAGCGTCTGCGGCGAGGACGTCACCTGCGCCGTGGTGACGCGCGCCGACCACCTCGACTCGGCCGACCGCAAGTACGACGTGCACGTTCCCCTCTCCTTCCAGTAACCAGCCGTCCGGCCGGGCCCCCGCGCGGGGGCCCGGCCTCGGCGTTCCCGGGGTGCCCCGGGCACACCCGACGAGTGAGGAAAACCATGGCAGTTGACCCGACGGTCCGGCGGGGGCCGGACCGCCCGGCCCCCGCGCGCCGGGCGCCGAGACGCCCGGCGGCGCTCCTCGGCGCCGCCGCGCTCGTGCTCGCCTCCGTCGCCGCGGGTTCGGCGGCCGAGGCCGCCGGCACCCCGCGCACGGGGCTCGGCAAGGACGGCCAGAAACTGACGGTCTCCGCCTCCACGGACCTGGACCCGGCGGGCGAAACCGTCCGCGTCACCGGTTCCGGCTACGACGCGGCCAAGGGGATCTACGTCGCCCTGTGCAAGGACAACGGCGACGACCGCGTCCCCTCCCCCTGCCTCGGCGGTGCCAACGTCACCGGCGGCGGCAGCGCGTCCAAGTGGATCGTGCCCGCGGACGACCCCTACGCGGGCGGCGGCCTCACCGAACTCTGGGGCGCCGGCGGCACCTTCGACGTCCAGCTCGACCTGACCGCGAAGGACAGCGGCCTGGACTGCCTCCAGGTCGCCTGCTCGGTCGTCACCCGCGTCGACCACCGGGGCAGCGGCGACCGCTCCCAGGACGTCCGCGTCCCCGTCGCCTTCGAGGGCCAGGACTCCGGCGGCGGTGACGACGGCGGCGACGGGGTGGACGTACCGCCCGGCACCGTCGACTACACGCGCGCCGCCGTGTTCACGAGCGCCGGCAAGCCGATGGACCTGCTGCTGCACCCGGACTCGGAGAAGCTGTACGTCGGCGCCGCCGACATCCCCGACACCTCCACCGTCAACGAGCAGGGCCTGTACGTGCTCGACCCGGCCGACGGCACGGTCCGCGACCACATCACCGACGCCCCCGGCTCCACCGGCACCCTGGCGAGCCGCCGGATCACGCGGCTCGCGGCGCCGCTCTCCGGCGACGGCGTCGTCTTCCACTACCCGCTGCGCGGCATCGGCACCGCGAAGGAGGGTGACGAGAGCGCGCGGGGCGTCTGGCTGGGCGGCACCACCGTGACCGGCACCGGGCCCGGCACGAGGGCCACCACCACCCTCGTCCAGCAGGGCGCCGTGCTCACCGAGTACGACACCGCCACCGGCGCCGCCGAGCGCTCCCTCACCCTCGACGGCGGCTCCGCGCTCGGCGTGGACACCGCACGCGGCGCCGCCTGGTCCGGGGTGGGCGGCGGCCTGCTCAGCCGGGTAGACACCGGCTCGTTCACGGTGACGGCCACGGCGGACCTCCCCGCGGACCCCCTCTGGTTCGTCGCCCCCGACCCCGCCACCGGCGACGTCTGGGTGGGCAGCGGCAACACCGTCCACGTCTTCGACAAGGACGCCGAGCCCCTGACCACCATCGAGGGCGAGGACCGGGCCGCGGCCGTCGCCTTCGACCCCGGCACCGGCCGCGCGTTCGTCGTGTGGCAGGACGGCGGCAACACGGGCGGCGGCGACGACGGCAACGGCTCGCTCGCCGTGTACGACACCGCGACCTTCGAGGAGGCGGCGACCGCCACCGCGCTCCCCGGCAACCAGGGCCAGCTCGGCCAGGCCTCCGTCGCCGTGGCCCCGGGCGGCACCACGGTCTACGTGACCAGCCCCGCCGAGGCCACGATCACGAAGCTCGACCGCCGGATGTCGCCGAAGGTCGTCCAGAGCCCCACGGACCGCTCGGTGTCCCCGGGCGACGAGGTCTCCTTCGTCGCCGCGGCCGAGGGTGCCCCGGAGCCCACCGTGGCCTGGCAGGTCAGCGCCGACGGCGGCCAGACCTGGCAGGGCATCGAGGGCGCCACCGGCACCACGTACACCTTCACGGCCCGCGCGGCCCAGGACGGCTACCGCTACCGCGCCGAGTTCACCAACCCCGCGGGCACCACCCGCACCTCGCCGACCACCCTGACCGTCACCGAGGACGGCGGCGGGGACGGCGGCGACGACGGCGACGACGGCGGGGACGGCGAGGTGCGCGACCCGTCCGGCACCCGGACCGTCACCGGGCCCGAGGGCCAGAAGCTCACCGTCAGCCCGGTCAACGACCTCGCCACCGAGGGCCAGACGCTCAAGGTCAGCGGCACCGGCTACGACGAGGAGAAGGGCGTCTACGTCGCCCTCTGCGTCGACAACGGCGCGGGCGAGCTGCCCACACCGTGCGTCGGCGGCGTCGACATGACCGGCACCTCCCACTCCTCGGCGTGGATCTCCTCGAACCCGCCGGACTACGGGCAGGACCTCGCCGTCCCCTACGGAGCGGACGGCTCGTTCGAGGTGGAGCTGACGGTGGACGCCAAGGACGAGTTCACCGACTGCCTCAAGGCCACCTGCGTGCTCGCCACCCGCGCCGACCACACCCTCTCCGGGGACCGCTCACAGGACGTGAAGGTGCCGGTCGCCTTCGCCGGCCAGGACCCGGTGGAGACCGACCCGGACGACGGCGGCGGCGCGGGCGGCACCGGCTCCACGGGCGGCTCGGGCACCACCGGCGGCTCCGGCGGCTCGGACACCGGCTCCACCGGCACCGGCGGGGGCACCGGCGCCACGGGCGGCTCCTCCTCCGGCGGTTCGGGTACGTCCGCCCTCGGCGGCGGCAGCCTCGCCTCCACCGGCGTCACCGTGCTGTCGGTCGCCGCGTTCGCGGCGGCCCTGGTCGCCACGGGCTGGATCGCGTACCGCAGGAGCCGCCGCACGGCCGGCTGACCCGCTCCCCCCGGCGGGTGTGAGCCCGCTCCCCCGCCGGGTGTCAGCCCGCTCAGCGGGTGTCAGCCCGCTCCTCCCGCTCGTCCCGCGACCAGCCACAGCGCCGGCAGTTCGATCCGGGTGCCGTCGGGCCGGTACTCCGTGGTGACGAGCGGGAGTTCGCCCTGTCGCAGGACCGCGAGACCGGCCGCGCGGAGCTGCTCCGGCAGCGCCGCGTCGACCAGCGTGCCGGGGGCGATGCCGTGCCGCAGGACGGGGGCGAGCTTGGACGGCGGCCCGTCCGGGTCCTCGACGAGAGAGGCGAGGACGGGCTCGGCGGCCTCGGACGGCTCGACGAGGAAGGCCCGGCCCCGCTCGCCGAGGAGCGCGGCGAGACCCTCGGCCACCGGCTGCCGGTCCTCGGCGTCGCACTGGTGCAGCACGCCCCGCAGATACACGTTGGCGTCGCCCAGTTCGGCGTGGAGGGTCTGCACCTCCGTCTTGTCGGCGGCGTCCACCTGCCGGTACGTGGCCTGCCCGGCCGGGTCGGCGCGGCGGGCCCGGTCCAGCGCGGCGGCGGACAGGTCGGCGCCGACGACGTGCGCGAAACGGTCGGCGAGGTAGCGGGTCTGGGTGCCGTTGCCGCAGCCGAGGTCGACCATCGGCAGTCCGGGGTCGGTCAGGTGGGGTTCGAAGAGGGCGAGGTGGCGGCCCGCGGTGAGGGCGGGCTCCGCGTCCCAGAACACCGCCCGCGGGGCGTCGGGCGCCTCGCTCCAGAAGTCCTCCCAGGCGTCCCGGTACCGTCTCGTCACGCTCATGCCCGACTCCCCAGGGTGCGGCCTCAAGACCCGTGCCGAGTGACGGGCCAGTACGGTCTACCGCGCACCGGTCCGGCCCACAAGCGCGCTGCGCGTACCTTCACGGGTCCTTCGACGCCGTTCACCACCGGGAGGGACGGGAGCGGACCGGGGGCAGGGTCAGCTCGCACCAGACGGTCTTGCCGGTGGCGGTGCGGCTCGTGCCCCACTCGCGGGCCAGGGTGCTGACCACCAGCAGTCCGCGCCCGCGGTCGGCGCCGGGGCCCGCGTCGAGGAGCGTGGGCAGTTCGTGGTCGTCGTCGTCCACCTCGCACAGCAGCGTGTCGCCGCGCACCAGGCGCAGGACGACGGGCCGGTGGGCGTGGCGTACGGCGTTGGTGACGAGTTCGCTGACCAGCACCTCGGCGGTGTCCGCGAGCGGCTCCAGGCGCCAGGAGCGGAGCTGTTCCCGGACGGCGGCGCGGGCCCGGCGGACCTCGCGGACGTCGCGTGCGAGGCGCCACTCGGCGACGTCGTCCGGGCCGATGCCGTTGAGGCGGGCCATCAGCAGGGCCACGTCGTCCTTGCGGCCGCCGCGCCCGGCGAGGGTGCGGGTGATCGTGTCGCAGGCGTCGTCCATGGAGGCGGCCGGGTGCGCGGCGGACGCGCAGAGCGTGGCCAGGCCGACACCGATGTCCTCGCCGCGGACCTCGACCAGTCCGTCGGTGCACATCACCAGGCGGTCGCCGCCGGACACGGGGACGCGGACCGACTCGAAGGCGACGCCGCCGACCCCGATCGGCGCGCCGGTGGGCAGGTCGAGCAGTTCGCTGCGGCCGTCCTCGGCGCGGACCAGGACGGGCGGGATGTGACCGGCGTTGGCGACGCGCAGTTCACCGGCGACGGGGTCGTAGACGGTGTAGAGGCAGGTCGCGAGGTAGCCGTCGCCGAGCCGCTGGGCGAGGTCGTCGAGGCCGCGCAGAAGCTGCGCGGGCGGCAGGTCGAGTCCGGCCATGGTCTGCACCGCGGTCCGCAGCTGGCCCATCATCGCCGCCGAGTTGAGGCCGTGGCCCATGACGTCGCCGACGACGAACGCGGTGCGGGCGCCGGGCAGTTTCACCGCGTCGAACCAGTCGCCGCCGACCCGGCCGAGCAGGGTGCCCGGCAGGTAGCGGGTGGCGATGTCGCAGCCGGACATGCGGGCGGGGATGTGCGGGAGCATGCTGTCCTGGAGCGTCTCGGCGACGTTCTCCTGGTAGGTGTACATGCGGGCGTTGTCGAGGACGAGCCCCGCGCGGGCGGCGAGTTCGGCGCCGGTGACGCGGTCCATGTCGTTGAAGACGGGCCGCTCGGGGTGGCGCAGCAGGATCATGAAGCCGAGGACGACGTCGCGGGCCTTCAGCGGGACGACGAGCATGGAGCGGCCGGTGATCAGCGGCCGGATGTCCCGCTTCTCGAACTGCGAGGCGATGGCGTGGCCCGCCTCCTCGGTGATCCGCTCCACGAGGACGGGGTCACCGCTGGTCATGCACTGGAAGAACGGTGTGTGCGCGGGGAACGGCATGGCCTCGCCGACCGGTACGACGTCGTCCCAGCGGCCGGGTTCGTCGGTGTGTTCCAGGGCGACCCGGTGCCACATGGTCGTCGTGTCGGGGACGCCCTCGGGGAACCCCTCGCCCGCGACGACCTGTTCGCGCAGGTAGGTGCCGGCGACGTCGGTGAAGCGGGGGACGACGGCCCGGCTGACCTCGACGATGGTCTCGGCGAGGTCGAGGGAGGTGCCGATCCGGCCGCTGACCTCGTTGAGGAACTCCAGGTGCTCGCGGACGGCGGCGTACTCCAGATCCTCGCCGTCCTCGTCGTCCTCGTCGTCGGGATACCCGTGGGCCGCGTCCGGGGCGAGCGGTGCGCCGGGGGCCGCCGTCCCCGCCGCGCGCTCCCGGCGGGCCCGGCGCCCGGCCCGCCGGGACACCCCCCAGTCGGGGGTGACGGGCACCAGGTGGTTCTCGCTGAACTCCAGGATTGGATAGCCCAGTTCGAGGATCTGGGCGACGATCCGGGCGCCCTCGCCGACGCTCATGCTGGGCAGGATGTCGGGGAGGCGGCGGGCCAGCTCCTCGGCGCCGGGGAAGTCGGTGTGCAGGGCGAACCCGGGGGCGATGCGCTCCGGGGCCGGTACGGCGCCGGGTCCCGGGAGGCCGCCGGGCCGCAGTCCCCGGGCGTCGGCGGCCAGCACGAGGAGCCGCTCGGGCCCCGGCCCCACCAGCGGGTACGCCCACCACAGCAGGTCGACGCGGTCCCGGCGCGCCGCCCCGCCGTGCTCGGGCACGGTGAGCCGGGCGCGGCCGGAGGCGGGGTAGGACAGCTGTCCCCCGAGGGAGGACTCCAGGTCGGGGCCGAGACCGTCGTAGGCGCCGTACGAGTCGAACGACGGGGCGTCGTCCTCCTCGG
Source organism: Streptomyces sp. CRN 30 (assembly GCF_034105845.1). Taxonomy (NCBI): domain Bacteria; kingdom Bacillati; phylum Actinomycetota; class Actinomycetes; order Kitasatosporales; family Streptomycetaceae; genus Streptomyces; species Streptomyces sp. CRN 30. The sequence continues at coordinate 23,685 of NZ_JAVRHI010000296.1, forward strand.
GCAGGGCGCCGGAGACGGGCAGCAGGTCGAGGGCCGGCCGCCCGATGGCCTCCTCCTTGGTGAGGGCGAAGAGGCGTCGTGCGCCCCGGCTCCAGTGGGAGACGAGGCCGTCACGGCCGACGACGACCACGGCCAGCGGGATGCGGCCGGGCGCGGGATGCTCGGTGCCACGGTCCATGGCGTCAGGCCCTCTCTCCCCGCGGCTCGGCGCGATCTGTGCCGCCCCCACCACGGTAGGGCCGGGCCCCGGCGCGATGTGCGGGAACCGGGAATCGGCGGCGGGGAAACGCACCGGCGCGCGCCCCGCGCGCCGGTGTCCGGTCAGTCCTCGTGGCCGAGCTGGAGATCGCGTTCGGTCCGGCCGCCCCCGGCGACCTGGAGGACGGTGGCGACGGGCGGGTAGCCGGCGGCGATCACGGTGTACTCGCCGGAGGACAGGTCGACGAAGCGGAAGCTGCCGTCGGGGCCGGTGGTGAGGGTGTCGACGACGTTCCCGGCGGCGTCGAGGAGGGTCACGCGGGCGTCCTCCACGGCCCGGCCGCCGCCCGCCCGTACGGTTCCCTTGAGCACGGCGCCGCCGGCCAGCTCGATGTCCTGCCGGGTCTCCCGGGAGGCCTGCACGGTGACGGGGAGGGCGGCCGGGCGGAACGCGGGCGCGCTGCCCGCCAGGGTGTACTCGCCGGCCACCAGCTCGGTGATGACGTAACCGCCCTCCCGTCCGCTGCGGGTGGTGGCGACGACCTCGCCGTGGACGTTGGTGAGGGTGACGGTGGCGTCGCGCACGGGGCTGCCGTCGGCGGTGAGGACGGCGCCCGCGAGGCGTCCGGCGCCGCCGAGGACGACGTCGAGTTCGACGGGCCGCTCGCCGACGGTGACGGAGACGGCCTGCGGCTGGTGGCCGCCGGCCGCGGCGATCAGGACGTACGCCCCGCGGCCGGGGGTCGCCAGCGCGTACCGGCCGTCGTCGCCGCTGGCGCCGCGGCCGATCTGCTGTCCGGCGACGTCGATCAGGGTGAGCGCCGCGCGGGGCACGACGGTGCCGTCGGGGTGCTGCACCGTGCCGCAGACCGGGACGCCGCCGGGGTACGGCGTGCGCGGCGTGCGGGTCGGGGGGACCACGGCGGCGGGCACGGCGGTCTCGGCCTCGGTCACGGGCGCGTTGTGGGACACGAGCGGTTTCTCCTTGAGGAAGAAGGCGAGGAACAGGCCGAGCACGAGCACCGGCACGAGGTACAGGAAGATCCGCGGCATGGCGTCGGCGTACGCCTGGATGTAGGCGTCGCGCAGCGCGGGCGGCAGGGCGTGGACGGCCCCGGGGGTGATGGCCTCGGCGTCCGGCAGCGCGGTGCCGGCGTCGGCGGGGAGCCGGTCGGCGAGGGCGTCGGTGAGCCGTCCGGCGAAGAGCGTGCCGAAGACGGCGGCGCCGACGCTGCCGCCGATCTGCCGGAAGTAGTTGTTGGCGCTGGTGGCGGAGCCGAGGTCGGCGGGGCGCACGGAGTTCTGCACGGCGAGGACCAGGACGGGCATCACCATGCCGATACCGGCGCCGAGGACGGCCATCCAGACGCTGTACTGCAGCCGGGGGGTGCCGGTGTCGAGCCGGGAGAGCAGCCACATGCCGACGACGGAGAGGGCGCCGCCGACGATGGGGTGGACGCGGTAGCGGCCGGTACGGGTGATGAGCTGGCCGGAGACGATCGAGGCGCCGACGATGCCGCCCATCATCGGCAGCATCAGCAGGCCGGACTCGGTGGCGGAGGCGCCGTCGACCATCTGCAGGTAGGTCGGGAGGTAGCTGGCGGCGCCGAACAGGGCGACGCCGACGACGAGCCCCACCAGCGCGGTGACGTTGAAGACGGAGTCGCGGAAGAGCCGCAGCGGGATGAGGGGTTCGGCGGCGAAGCGCTCGGCGATCAGGAAGAGGACGGTCGCGGCGAGCGCTCCGGCGCCCAGCGCGAGGATGGTCGGGGAGTCCCAGTCGTACTCGACGCCGCCCCAACTGGTCAGCAGGACCGCGCAGGTCGAGGCGGCGGCGAGCAGCAGCGCGCCGAGGACGTCGAGCCGGGCCCGGGTGCGCGGCTTGGGCAGTTTCAGCACGACGGCGACGACGACCATGGTGAGCAGGCCGAAGGGGACGTTGATGTAGAAGCACCAGCGCCAGGAGAGGTGGTCGGTGAAGTAGCCGCCGAGCAGCGGTCCGGCGACGGAGGCGAGGCCGAAGGCGGCGCCGATCAGGCCCATGAACCGGCCGCGTTCGCGGGGCGGCACGATGTCCGCGATGATCGCCTGCACGCCGATCATGAGGCCGCCGGCGCCGACGCCCTGCACCGCGCGGTAGACGATCAGCTGGTCCATGGTCCCGGCTCGGCCGGCCAGTGCCGAGCCGACGACGAAGACCAGGATGGCGAACTGGAAGACGCCCTTGCGGCCGAAGAGGTCGCCGAGCTTGCCGTAGATCGGCAGTCCGACGGTGGAGGTGAGCAGGTAGGCGGTGATCGCCCAGGACATCTTGTCCAGGCCGTGCAGCTCTCCGACGATCTTCGGGAGCGCGGTGGCGACGATCATCTGCTCCAGCGCGGCGAGCAGCAGCGCGAGCATCAGGCCGAAGAAGACCAGCCGGACCCGGCGCGGGCTCAGCGCCTCGGCCGGGTGGGGGGCGGGCGGCTCGGGAGGGTCCGGCGGTGCCGTGACGGCCGGCTCGTCCTTCACCAGAGTGATCCCGCCCACGTACCGCTCCCCTCGTCGCACTGTCACGCATTTCCCGCGTTAAGCGACAACTGCGAACAGACGCGACGAGTTACGGCGTTGCGGCGGCCGGAGCGGAGATCACCCGAACCGGTGAGGGCGGCCAACGGCCGCCCTCCGCACGGCTCTTGGCTACTTCTCGACCTCGGTGGCGAGCTTCACGAGCACCGCGTCGTAGATCCGGGCGAGGCCCTTGGGGGCGAAGGTCTTCTCGAAGAAGCCGCCGATGCCGCCCGCGCCGTTCCACACCGTGGTGACGACGACGCGCGCCTTGCCCTCACCGGCCGGGGTGACCCGCCAGGTGGTGACCATGGAGGAGTTGCGGTCCTTCTCGACCAGCTCGCCGTCGGACGGCTCGGTGACCTCCAGCAGGCAGTCGCGGACGCGCTTGCTGGTGGCCTGGAGCTTCCAGTGGACGAGGGTGCCCTCGCCGTCGCCGCCTTCGCGCACCTCGTACTCGCTGAAGTGCTCGGGCAGCAGCTTCGCGCGGGTGCCGGTGTAGTCGGCGAGCGCGTCGAACACCGTCTCCGCGTCGGCGGCGACGGTCCGCTCGGTCGTGGCCTCGACCTGCGCCATCGGGTTCCTCCAGGGCCTGGTTCCTCGGGGTCGGGGCAAGCCAACCACCCCGCCGCCCGGCCACCAAATCGAGGGACGTACGGAATGCCGGGACGGACGTCCGGACCTCGGCCCGCACGATCAAGGGAACGTATGTTCTATTCTGTGGCCGAGCACTACCGAGGAGGCGCCATGCGCTGGGAGAACCTCTCGGAGTCCGGTCACACCCGGGCTGCCGACACCGCGCTGTTCGGCACGGACGCGGTCACCACCCGCACCTTCGACACGCCGGAGTTCGCCGGCATCACCTTTCACGAGGTGCGGGCCCGCTCGATCGTCAACCGCGTGCCGGGCGCGTCGCGCATGCCGTTCGAATGGACGCTGAACCCCTACCGGGGCTGCTCGCACGCGTGCGTGTACTGCTTCGCGCGCAAGACGCACAGCTATCTGGACCTCGACACCGGCCTCGGTTTCGACAGCCAGATCGTGGTGAAGGTGAACGCGCCCGAGCTGCTGCGCCGCCGGCTGGCCTCGCCCTCGTGGCACGGCGAGCACATCGCGATGGGCACCAACGTCGACTGCTACCAGCGGGCCGAGGGGCGTTACCGGCTGATGCCCGGCATCATCGACGCCCTGCGCGAGCACGCCAACCCCTTCTCCATCCTGACCAAGGGCACGCTGATCCTGCGCGACCTCGACCTGCTGACCGAGGCGGCGCGTGTGACGGAGGTCGGCGTCTCGGTCTCGGTCGGCTTCACCGATCCGGTGCTGTGGCGGGGCGTGGAGCCGGGCACGCCCGCGCCGGAGCGGCGCCTGGACGTCGTGCGGGCACTGGGTGAGCGCGGCATCGGGTGCGGGGTGCTGATGGCTCCGGTGCTCCCCTTCCTGAGCGACGGTCCGGCGAGCCTGCGGGCGACGGTGCGGGCGATCGCGGCGGCCGGGGCGACCTCCGTGACGCCGCTGGTGCTGCATCTGCGGCCGGGGGCCCGGGAGTGGTTCATGGCGTGGCTGGCGCGGCACCACCCGCACCTGGTGCGCCGGTACGAGCGGCTGTACGCGGAGGGCGCCTACGCCCCGAAGTGGTACCAGCGCCGGATCACCCGGCAGGTGCACGACCTGGCCCGGGAGTACGGGATGGGGCCGCGCGGCGCCGGGGCGGCGCGGCGGATTCCGGAGCCGGGACCTGACGCCCTCGCGGAGCCCTCGGAGCACTCGGAGATATCGGCGCCCGAACCGACCCAGCTCACTCTGCTCTGAGCGTTCGAGGGCTACATTCGGCCCAATTGGGTCAAGTATCGACAGAACAGGTTCACCCGGGGGCGCTTTTCGGGACGATGCCGCGAGGACCGCGGTCCTCGCGGTCCGCCGCCTCTCCGTCCCCTGGGAGGACTCATGAGTCACCGCACAGCCGCGCTGTGCGCCACCGCCGCGGTCCTGGCCGGGGCCCTCACCGCCGCTCCCGCGGCCCCCGCCGCGGCCGGCACCGCGGCCGCGTCCGTCGCCCGGCCCGCCTGGAAGAAGTGCGGCACGGCCGACTACCCGACGCTCCAGTGCGCGTCGCTCGCCGTCCCGCTCGACCACGGCCGCCCCGACGGCGAGAAGATCACGCTGGCGCTGTCCCGCGTGCCGCACACCGCGAAGACGTACCAGGGTCCGCTGCTGGTCAACCCCGGCGGCCCCGGCGGCAGCGGTCTGACGCTCGCCGGGTTCGTGGCGTCGTCGCTGCCGAAGGAGGTCGCCGCCCAGTACGACGTGATCGGTTTCGACCCGCGCGGCGTGGGCGCGAGCGAACCGGCCGTGAACTGCCGGCCGGGCCACTTCGCCCCGGTGCGGCCCGACTCGCTGCCGGACACCCCGGCCGTCGAGCAGGCCAACCTGGAGCGCGCGAAGTCCTTCGCCGACGCCTGCGGCGAGAAGTACGCGCGCGTGCTGCCCTACCTGGACACGCCGAGCGCCGCGCGGGACCTGGACGCGATCCGTGTGGCACTCGGTGCCGAGCGGATCAACTACTTCGGCTACTCCTACGGCACCTACCTCGGCGCGGTCTACGCCCGGCTGTTCCCGGACCGGGTGCGGCGCCTCGCCCTGGACTCCGTGGTCGACCCCACCGACGTCTGGTACGACGCCAACCTCAACCAGGACCTCGCCTTCAACGACCGCCACCGCGCCTTCCTCGCCTGGGTCGCCGCGCGCGACACCACCTACCGGCTGGGCACCGACCCGGAGCGGGTCGAGGAGAAGTGGTACGCGATGCGGGCGGCGCTGGCGGAGAAGCCGGCGGGCTCCGCGGTGGGCGCCGCGGAGGTGGAGGACACCTACTCGCCGGGCGGCTACTACAACGGCTACTGGCCCTACCTGGCGGAGGCGTTCGCGGCGTACGTCAACGACAAGGACGCCGATCCGCTGGTCGAGGCGTACGAGAACTTCGGCGCGGTCGACGCGGCGGGCGACAACGGCTACAGCGTCTACACCTCGGTGCAGTGCCGCGACGCGCGGTGGCCGCGCGACTGGGAGGAGTGGCGCGAGGACAACTGGGAGGTGTACGAGAAGGCGCCGTTCCTCACCTGGAACAACGCCTGGTACAACGCGCCGTGCGCGTTCTGGCCGACCCGTTCCCTGGAGCCGGTGGACGTGGCCAACGACCAACTCCCGCCGGTCCTGCTGTTCCAGGCGACCGGTGACGCCGCCACCCCCTACGAGGGCGCCGTGACGACCCACCGGCTGCTGCGCGGCTCCCGCCTGGTGGTCGAGGACGGCGGCGGCAACCACGGTGTCACGCTGAGCGGCAACGCCTGCCTGGACGGGCACCTCGCGGCGTACCTGGCCGACGGCACGGTGCCGCGCGGCTCAGGCGGCGAGGCGGACGCGGTCTGCCCGGCGCTTCCGGACCCCGAGCCGCTGAAGTCCGGGGAGGCGACGCCGTCCGCGCGCGGCACGGCCCTGCACGGGCTGCTGGGCTTCCGCCGCTGACAGCCGTCGGCGGACGAGGACGGCCGGGGCCCGCGCCCCGGCCGTCCGGCCGTTCTCACTCCTTCGGCAGCCGCCCCAGTGCGCGTACCGCCGCCTCGGCGAGCGCCGGGTGGGCGAGGGCCGCGTCGAGGACGGGTCTCGCCCGGGGGTCGCCGAGTTCCCCGAGCCCCTCGACGCAGGCGAGCGCCACCCGGCGGTAGGGGTCGTGCGGGTGCAGCCGGCGCCGAAGCGTGGTGATCAGCGCGGGGACGGCCTCCGGGGCGCGCAGCGCGGTCAGGAGCCGGACCGGGTGCAGGGCGTAGGCGACGCGGAGTTCGTTGGTGGCGAGGGCGGCGGCGGCGCGGGAGGTGCGGGGGTCGCCGAGCCGGGCGAGGGCGTAGGCGGCGGAGGCGCAGCGTGGCGGGTCCCGGTGGTTGAGGAGCAGCACGAGCGCCTCGAAGGACCGCCGGTCCCCCGCCAGTCCCAGCCGGAACGCGGCCAACTCCCGGGCCCAGAGCGGCTGTCCGGGTCCGGTGAGGACCTCGGCCAGTTCATCGCGGTCCTCGGTGACCGCGAGGCGGGCGTGGGCGGGCGAGCCGCCCGCCTCCGCCCGCGAGCGTTCCGTGAGCGTGCGCAACTCTTCGTCCATGGGACCGAGGCTAGAGGGGCCGTCGGCCGTGTGGGAGACAGATCACCGAGCGGTACCGGTACGGGGGGCTGGCGCCGCTCGTTACCCGCGGGTTAAGCTCAGACGAGCGGGTTACCCACTCGTGTTCCCTTGCGGCGGTCTGGTGACGCGGCCACCGCGAGGTTCAGGTCGGTTCGGTGCCTCAGGTACCGCAGTGCGACTCGGCCCCGGGACAGGGCCGGTCGGTTCTCCGCCGGGCGTGTGCGCTCCGTCGCCCGGCACACCCGCACCTCTTCCCGTACGCCCCGTGCGCCGTCCGGCGCGGCGGGCGCGTTCTCGTCGTCACCCTCATCTGGAGTCCCGCGATGGCTGCTCCCTTCTCCGACACTCCCCTGTCCCCGTTGCGTACCGTCGCCGTGGTCGGTCTCGGCACCATGGGCACCGGCATCGCCGAGGTGCTCGCCCGAGCCGGCCGCGACGTGATCGGCGTCGACATCAGCGAGGCGCAGGCCGCACGGGCCGTCACCGCGCTGGAGGCCTCCACGGCCCGCGCCGTCGCCCGCGGGCGGCTCACCGGGCAGGAGCGCGCGGCCGCCCTCGCCCGGGTGCGGGTCTCCACCGACCTGCGCACCGCCGCCGAGGCCGACCTGGTGATCGAGGTGGCGCCCGAGTCCTACGAGGTCAAGCAGCAGATCTTCCGGGAGCTGGACGGGGTCGTGCGGCCGGACGCGGTGCTCGCCACCGGCACCAACGCGCTCTCCGTGACCCGGCTGGCCGCCGACTCCGCCCGGCCGGAGCGCGTGCTGGGCCTGCACTTCTTCAACCCGGCGCCGGCGATGAAACTGGTCGAGGTGGTCTCCTCGGTGCTGACCGCGCCCGCCGCGGTCACGGCCGTCACCGACCTCGCCCTGGACCTCGGCAAGGAGCCCGTCGCCGTCGGCGACCGGCCCGGTTTCGTCGCGGACGGGCTGCTGTTCGGCTACCTCAACCAGGCCGCGGCGATGTACGAGGCGCGGTACGCCTCGCGCGAGGACATCGACGCGGCGATGCGGCTGGGCTGCGGGCTGCCGATGGGGCCGCTGGCGCTGCTCGACCTGATCGGCGTGGACACCGCGCGCACCGTCCTGGAGGCGATGTACGCCGCCTCCCACGACCGGCTGCACGCCCCCGCGCCGATCCTGCGCCAGCTCAGCGAGGCGGGCCTGACCGGCCGCAAGGCCGGACGCGGCTTCTACACCTACGACGGTCCGGGCTCCGCGGCCGTCGTCCCCGACGCGCTGACCCCGCGCGCGGACACCGTCCCGGCCGCGGGCCGCCCGGTCCGGTCGGTGGGCGTCGCCGGTTCCGGCACCATGGCCTCCGGCATCGCCGAGGTCTTCGCCAGGGCCGGGTACCCGGTCGTGCTCGCCGCGCGCGGCGAGGAGAAGGCGCGGGCCGCCAAGGCACGGATCGGGAAGTCACTGGCCCGGTCGGTCGACAAGGGCCGGATGACCGCCGAGGACGCCGCCCGCGCCCTGGAGTCGGTCACGCCGGTGGGCACCTACGACGGTTTCGCCGACGTCGACCTGGCCGTGGAGGCGGTCGCCGAGGACCTGGAGGTCAAGCGGCAGCTGTTCACCACGCTGGACAAGGTCTGCAAGGCGGGCGCGGTGCTGGCCACCACCACCTCCTCGCTGCCGGTCGTCGCCTGCGCCCGCGCCACCTCCCGGCCGCGGGACGTGATCGGCATGCACTTCTTCAATCCGGCGCCCGCGATGAAGCTGGTCGAGGTGGTCCGCACGGTGCTGACCGGGGACGACGTCCACGCCACCGTGCGGGAGGTCTGCGCGAAGCTCCGCAAGCACCCCGTGGACTGCGGGGACCGGGCCGGGTTCATCGTGAACGCGCTGCTCTTCCCGTACCTGAACAACGCGGTGAAGATGGTCCAGGAGCACTACGCGACGCTCGACGACATCGACGCCGCCATGAAGCTGGGCGGCGGCTATCCGATGGGCCCCTTCGAGCTGCTCGACGTGGTGGGACTGGATGTGTCGCTGGCGATCGAGAAGGTGCTGCACCGCGAGTTCCGCGACCCGGGGCTCGCCCCGGCGCCGCTCCTGGAGCATCTGGTGGCGGCGGGCTGCCTGGGCCGCAAGACGGGCCGGGGTTTCCGTGAGTACGCCAGGCGCTGACCCGGCCGTGCGCGGCGAGCTGGGCACATGCAGTACGTTCACTTGCATGTCCCAGCCCGCCAAGTCCACACGTACACCAGCCGCGTCCGACGCGCCGGAGAGCGCCGCCGGCGGCCGAGCCGCCGCCCAGCGGCTGAAAATGCGCCGGGAACTGGCGGCCGCCGCGATGGAGCTGTTCGCGACGAAGGGGTACGAGGCCACCACCGTCGACGAGATCGCGGCGGCGGCCGGGGTCGCCCGGCGCACCTTCTTCCGCCACTTCCGGTCCAAGGACGACGCGATCTTCCCCGATCACGACGACACCCTGGTCCGTGCCGAGGCGGTGCTCAACGCCGCCCCGGCGCACGAGCACCCGCTCGACACGGTGTGCCGCGGCATCAAGGAGGTCATGAAGATGTACGCGGCCCACCCGGAGATCTCCGTCGCCCGCTACAAGCTGACGCGCGAGGTGCCCACCCTGCGCGAGGCGGAGATCGCCTCCGTGGCCCGCTACGAGCGGCTCTTCACCCGCTACCTCCTCGGCCACTTCGACGAGCACGCGCACGACGACGACGCCAACGACGACCCGCTGCTGGCGGAGGTCGCCGCGTCCGCCGTGGTCACCGCCCACAACCATGTGCTGCGGCGCTGGCTGCGGGCGGGCGGGCAGGGCGATCTGGAGGCCCAGCTCGACCACGCCTTCGCCATCGTGCGCAAGACCTTCGGCACGGGCATCGGCGCCGGCCGGAGCGGCGCGGAGGACCGCCGCCCGGCGGCGACGGCGTCGGCGGAAGGCGAGGTGCTGGTGACCGTCGCCCGTACCGACGCCCCGCTGGACGAGGTCATGCGCGCCATCGAGCAGGCGCTCAAGGAACGCTGACGCGGTACACGTCACGGAACGGCCACCCGGACTCCGGGTGGCCGTTTCTGTGTCCGCCCCTGATCGATCATCGCTCATCTGTTGCGTAAAGATTTCATCTGAGCCCATTTTTTGGCACGCAGTGCCTTGCGGGGTGACACGCGGTGCCATACGTTGATGTTGTCCGGGCGGTCCCCGCGGGTCACCCTCCGCGTCCCGGACGCCTGCGTCACAGGCACCCTTCCGCGCCACGAAGCGCTGCCGCTCACCACCTTTCGCCGAACCGACGGCACCTCTCCATCAGCCCATCGGCGCCCCTCCCCCGGGGCGCCCACCGCCGGAGGCAACACCGTGACCGTGAAGGACATCCTGGACGCGATCCAGTCGCCCGACACCAGCCCGGCCGACTTCGCCGCCCTGCCGCTGCCCGAGTCGTACCGCGCGATCACCGTGCACAAGGACGAGACGGAGATGTTCGCGGGCCTCGCCACCCGCGACAAGGACCCCCGCGAGTCGATCCACCTGGACGAGGTGCCGGTGCCCGAACTGGGTCCCGGCGAGGCCCTGGTGGCCGTGATGGCCTCCTCGGTCAACTACAACTCCGTGTGGACCTCGATCTTCGAGCCGCTCTCCACCTTCGGGTTCCTGGAGCGCTACGGCCGGGTCAGCGAGCTGACCCGGCGCCACGACCTGCCGTACCACATCATCGGCTCCGACCTCGCGGGCGTCGTCCTGCGCACCGGCCCCGGCGTCAACTCCTGGAAGCCGGGCGACGAGGTCGTCGCCCACTGCCTGTCCGTGGAGCTGGAGTCGAGCGACGGCCACAACGACACGATGCTCGACCCCGAGCAGCGGATCTGGGGCTTCGAGACCAACTTCGGCGGGCTCGCGGAACTCGCGCTCGTCAAGTCCAACCAGCTGATGCCCAAGCCCGGCCACCTCAGCTGGGAGGAGGCCGCCGCGCCGGGACTGGTCAACTCGACCGCGTACCGGCAGCTCGTCTCGCGCAACGGCGCGCAGCTGAAGCAGGGCGACAACGTGCTGATCTGGGGCGCCAGCGGCGGACTCGGCTCCTACGCCACCCAGTTCGCGCTGGCCGGCGGGGCCACCCCGATCTGCGTCGTCTCCAACGAGAAGAAGGCCGAGATCTGCCGGCGGATGGGCGCCGAACTGATCATCGACCGCAACGCCGAGGACTACCGCTTCTGGAAGGACGAGCACACCCAGGACCCGCGCGAGTGGAAGCGGTTCGGCAAGCGCATCCGCGAACTCACCGGCGGCGAGGACGTCGACATCGTCTTCGAGCACCCGGGCCGTGAGACCTTCGGCGCCTCGGTGTACGTCACCCGCAAGGGCGGCACCATCGTCACCTGCGCCTCCACCTCGGGCTACGAGCACACCTACGACAACCGCTACCTGTGGATGTCGCTGAAGCGCATCATCGGCTCGCACTTCGCCAACTACCGCGAGGCGTGGGAGGCCAACCGGCTCGTCGCCAAGGGGAAGATCCACCCGACGCTGTCGAAGGTGTACTCCCTTCAGGAGACCGGCCAGGCCGCGCACGACGTGCACCGCAACGTCCACCAGGGCAAGGTCGGGGTCCTGTGCCTCGCCCCCGAGGAGGGCCTCGGCGTCCGCGACGAGGAACTGCGCTCCCGGCACGTCGACGCCATCAACCGCTTCCGGAACGTCTGAGGGCCGGTGGATGAGCGAGCGACAGAAGGACCGGCCGTGGCTGATGCGCACGTACGCCGGTCACTCCACCGCCGAGGCGTCCAACGCGCTGTACCGGCGCAACCTCGCCAAGGGCCAGACGGGTCTGTCGGTGGCGTTCGACCTGCCGACACAGACCGGCTACGACCCGGACCACGTCCTCGCCCGCGGCGAGGTCGGCCGGGTCGGGGTGCCGGTCGCCCACCTCGGTGACATGCGCCGGCTGTTCCAGGACATCCCGCTGGAGCGGATGAACACCTCGATGACCATCAACGCCACGGCCATGTGGCTGCTGGCGCTCTACCAGGTGGTCGCCGAGGAGCAGGGCGCGGACATCACGCGGCTCAGCGGCACCACCCAGAACGACATCGTCAAGGAGTACCTGTCCCGGGGGACACACGTGTTCCCGCCGGGCCCCTCGCTCCGGCTGACGACCGACATGATCGCCTACACCGTCACCCACCTCCCCCGGTGGAACCCGATCAACATCTGCAGCTACCACCTCCAGGAGGCCGGTGCCACACCGGTGCAGGAGATCGCGTACGCGATGTCCACCGCGATCGCCGTCCTCGACGCCGTCCGCGACTGCGGGCAGGTGGAGCAGGAGCGCATGGGCGACGTCGTCGGCCGGATCTCCTTCTTCGTCAACGCGGGCGTCCGCTTCGTCGAGGAGATGTGCAAGATGCGCGCCTTCGGCCGCATCTGGGACCGCGTCACCCGGGAGCGCTACGGCATCGAGGACCCCCGGCACCGCCGCTTCCGCTACGGCGTCCAGGTCAACTCCCTCGGCCTGACCGAGGCGCAGCCGGAGAACAACGTCCAGCGGATCGTGCTGGAGATGCTGGCCGTCACCCTGTCCAAGGACGCACGCGCGCGTGCCGTGCAGCTCCCCGCCTGGAACGAGGCGCTGGGCCTGCCCCGCCCCTGGGACCAGCAGTGGAGCCTGCGCATCCAGCAGGTGCTGGCGTACGAGAGCGACCTGCTGGAGTACGGCGACCTCTTCGAGGGGTCGAAGGTGGTCGAGGCGAAGGTCGGGGAGCTGGTGGCCGAGGCGTCGGCCGAGATGGGCCGCATCGAGGAGATGGGCGGCGCCATGGCGGCCGTCGAGTCCGGCTACCTCAAGTCGCGGCTGGTCGCCTCGCACGCCGAACGCCGGGCCCGGATCGAGTCGGGCGAGGAGAAGATCATCGGGGTCAACTCCTTCGAGTCCACCGAGTCGAACCCGCTCACCGCCGACCTGGACGCCGCGATCCAGACGGTCGATCCGGAGGTGGAGGCGGGTGTCGTCGCCGCGCTGGCCGGCTGGCGGGACACCCGCTACCAGCCGCCGTTCAACCACCCGCGGCCCTGCAAGGCGCTGGAGCGGCTGAAGGCGGCGGCGCACGGCACGGAGAACCTCATGGAGGCGACCCTGGAGTGCGCGCGCTCCGGGGTCACGACCGGCGAGTGGGCGGGGGCGCTGCGCGAGGTGTTCGGCGAGTTCCGCGCCCCCACGGGCGTGTCGTCGGCGCCGGTCGCCGTCGCCGCCGAGGAGGGCTCGGCGCTCGCCTCGGTCCGCCGCGCGGTGGAGACGACCGCCCGTGACCTGGGCGTCGGCAAGCTGCGCTTCCTGGTCGGCAAGCCGGGGCTGGACGGGCACTCCAACGGCGCCGAGCAGATCGCGGTGCGCGCCCGCGACGCCGGCTTCGAGGTGGTGTACCAGGGGATCAGGCTCACCCCGGAGCAGATCGTGGCCGCCGCGCTCGCCGAGGACGTGCACGCGGTGGGCCTGTCGATCCTCTCCGGTTCGCACGCGCGACTGGTCCCGGACGTGCTGGAGCGGCTGCGTGTGGCCGGTGCCACAGATATCCCGGTGATCGCCGGTGGCATCATCCCCAGCAGTGACGCCGAGGAGCTGCGGGGCGCCGGAGTGGCCGCGGTCTTCACCCCGAAGGACTTCGACATCACCGGCATCATCGGCCGGATCGTGGACGAGATCCGGAACGCGAACAAGCTCGACCCCCTGGAGGTCCCCGCATGACGACGGTCAACCGTCTCCGCCCGCGCCGTTCCTGCCTGGCGGTACCGGGCTCGAACCCCCGCTTCCTGGAGAAGGCCCAGGGCCTCCCCGCGGACCAGGTCTTCCTGGACCTGGAGGACGCCTGCGCGCCGCTGGCCAAGCCGGAGGCCCGGCACACCATCGTGAAGTTCCTCAACGAGGGCGACTGGACCGGCAAGACCCGGGTGGTGCGCGTCAACGACTGGACGACCGAGTGGACGTACCGCGACGTCGTGACGGTCGTCGAGGGCGCGGGCCCGAACCTGGACTGCGTCATGCTGCCGAAGGTGCAGGACGCCCAGCAGGTCGTCGCCCTGGACCTGCTCCTCACCCAGATCGAGAAGACGATGGGCTTCGAGGTGGGCCGGATCGGCATCGAGGCGCAGATCGAGAACGCGCGCGGCCTGAACAACGTCAACGCGATCGCCGAGGCGAGCCCCCGTGTGGAGACCATCGTCTTCGGGCCGGCCGACTTCATGGCGTCCATCAACATGAAGTCGCTGGTGGTGGGCGAACAGCCGCCCGGCTACCCGGCCGACGCCTACCACTACATCCTGATGAAGATCCTGATGGCCGCCCGCGCCAACGGCCTCCAGGCCATCGACGGCCCCTACCTCCAGATCAGGAACGTCGACGGCTTCCGCGAGGTGGCGGGGCGGGCCGCCGCGCTCGGCTTCGACGGCAAGTGGGTGCTGCACCCGGGCCAGGTGGAGGCCGCCAACGAGGTCTTCTCGCCGTCCCAGGAGGACTACGACCACGCCGAGCTGATCCTGGACGCGTACGACTACTGCACCTCCGAGGCGGGCGGCAAGAAGGGCTCGGCGATGCTCGGCGACGAGATGATCGACGAGGCCAGCCGGAAGATGGCGCTGGTCGTCTCCGGCAAGGGACGGGCGGCGGGCATGAGGCGCACGTCGAAGTTCGAGATCCCGGAGGGCTGAGGCGAATGCGGTTCGGACGCACCTACGAGGAGTTCGAGGTCGGCGCGGTCTACAAGCACTGGCCCGGCAAGACGGTCACCGAGTACGACGACCACCTCTTCTGCCTCCTCACCATGAACCACCACCCGCTGCACCTCGACGCCAACTACGCGGAGTCCGCCACCGACTTCGGCAGGAACGTGGTGGTCGGCAACTACGTCTACTCGCTCCTCCTCGGCATGTCCGTCCCGGACGTCTCCGGCAAGGCGATCGCCAACCTGGAGATCGAGTCGCTGAAACACGTCGCGCCGACCTTCCACGGCGACACGGTCTACGGCGAGACGACCGTGCTGGACAAGTGGCCGTCGAGGTCGAAGGACGACCGCGGCATCGTGCAGGTGGAGACCAGGGGCCACAAGCAGGACGGCACGCTGGTGTGCGTGTTCCGCCGCAAGGTGATGGTGCCCACCGAGGGTTACGTCAAGGAGCGGGGCGGGGAGCAGCCCGGCCGCCCCCAGCCGAAGGAACAGGGGAAGAAGTGATGGCGCGACTCGCCCGGACCGCCGGTCTCACCGACGTCCAGCAGGAGATCCTGTCCACCGTGCGGGACTTCGTCGACAAGGAGATCCTCCCCGTCGCCACCGAGCTGGAGCACCGCGACGAGTATCCCCAGGACATCGTCGACGGCCTGCGGGAACTCGGCCTGTTCGGGCTGATGATCCCCGAGGAGTACGGCGGCCTGGGCGAGTCGCTGCTCACCTACGCCCTGTGCGTGGAGGAGATCGCCCGCGGCTGGATGTCGGTGTCCGGCATCATCAACACGCACTTCATCGTGGCGTACATGCTCAAGCAGCACGGCACCCGGGAGCAGAAGGACCACTTCCTGCCCCGGATGGCGGCCGGTGACATCCGCGGCGCGTTCTCCATGTCCGAGCCGGCGCTCGGCTCCGACGTGTCGGCCATCACGTCCAAGGCGGTCCGGGACGGCGACGACTACCTCCTGACCGGCCAGAAGATGTGGCTCACCAACGGCGGCACGTCCTCGCTCGTGGCGGTCCTGGTGAAGAGTGACGAGGGTCACCCCGAGTCCACGGCCCCGCACAGGTCCATGACCACCTTCCTGGTCGAGAAGGAGCCCGGCTTCGGTGAGGTCCGCCCCGGCCTCACCATCCCCGGGAAGATCGACAAGATGGGCTACAAGGGTGTCGACACCACCGAGCTGATCATGGACGGGGTGCGCGTTCCGGCTGATCGGGTGCTCGGCGGGACCACCGGCCGAGGTTTTTACCAAATGATGGACGGCGTCGAGGTGGGCCGTGTGAACGTCGCCGCCCGCGGCTGCGGCGTCGCCCAGCGCGCCTTCGAACTCGGCATCCGCTACGCCCAGCAGCGCCACACCTTCGGCCGGCGGATCGCCGACCACCAGGCCATCCAGTTCAAGCTGGCCGAGATGGCTACCAAGGTGGAGGCCGCGCATGCGATGATGGTGAACGCTGCACGCAAAAAGGACTCCGGCGAACGAAACGACCTGGAGGCGGGGATGGCGAAGTACCTCGCGTCCGAGTACTGCAAAGAGGTCGTGGAGGACGCCTTCCGGATCCACGGCGGGTACGGCTTCTCCAAGGAGTACGAGATCGAGCGCCTCTACCGGGAGGCGCCGATGCTGCTGATCGGTGAAGGCACCGCCGAGATCCAGAAAATGATCATCGGCCGAAGGTTGCTAGAGGAGTATCGATTCCAGGGCTAGATGTCCGGATACGGGGTGTTTTCTTGGAGAAGAAGATCACACCCCGTAGGCGTGCTCCGGCCTCCGACTCGGCTGCCTGGCTTACCCAGTTGCGACCCCGAGCCGCTACGATCGCGAGAAAGCCGCCGTCCCCCGTTTCCGAAGCGCGGCATCATCCGCTACGAAGGTCATCCATGCCCCACAGCCAAACCTCTGCACCTCGCGACAGCCTCGCCGGCGTACGCCTCGCGCGCGGAGCATCGCCGTGGCTCCTGCCGACCGTCGCGACCGCGGCCGTCAGCCTGGTCCGCGCCCGCCGCTCCGGCGCCGCCAAGGCCGTCGCCGTCCCCGCCACCGCTCTCGCGGCGGGGATGCTGTGGTTCTTCCGCGACCCCGAGCGTGAGATCACCCAGGGCCGGGTCATCTCTCCCGCCGACGGCGTGGTGCAGAGCATCATGCCGTGGAAGGACGGCCGCACCCGCGTCGCCATCTTCATGAGCCCGCTCAACGTCCACGTCAACCGCGCGCCGCTGGCCGGCGAGGTGACGTCCGTCGAGCACATCCCCGGTGGCTTCGTTCCCGCCTTCAACAAGGAGAGCGAGAACAACGAGCGGGTCGTCTGGCACTTCGACACCGAGCTCGGCGACATCGAGATGATCCAGATCGCCGGCGCGGTGGCCCGCCGCATCGTCCCGTACGTGCCCCAGGGCACCAAGGTCGAGCAGGGCGAGCGGATCGGCCTGATCCGCTTCGGCTCGCGCGTCGACCTGTACCTGCCCGAGGGCGTGGAGGTGGCAGTCGAGGTCGGTCAGAAGACCGTGGCTGGGGTGACTCGCATTGACCGTGATTGATCCTGATACCAAGGCCGGCTGGGCGCCGGAGACCGACGACGCCGACGAGGTGTTCGACGAGGAGGAGATGCCGCTCTCGCTCCGCCTGTCGATAGCGGACACGCTCACCCTCGGCAACGCCACGTGCGGGTTCATGGCGGTGTACTTCACCACCACCGGAATCCTCATCCCGCACCTCCAGGGCAGCCAGGAGACCGGCATGGCGCGGCACAGCGCCGCGACGGCGGTCATCCTCATGCTCTGCGCGGCCGTCTTCGACCTGTTCGACGGCCTGGTCGCGCGCAAGCTGCGGTCGTCGCCGATGGGCGCGGAGCTGGACAACCTCTCCGACCTGATCAGCTTCGGCCTGGCACCGGCGTACTTCGTCCTCGTCTACGGCATGGTCGCCGACGACGCCCACCAGCGGCTGGCGGCGGTGGGCGCCATCGTCGTCCTGCTGGCGGTGGTGCTCAGGCTCGCCAGATTCTCCTGCGTGACCGTGAAGGACGGCACCTTCCAGGGCATGCCGTCGCCGTTCGGCGCGCTGACGGTCGTCTCGATCGTGCTCCTGGAGCTGCCCTTCGTGGCGACCGTGCTGGCCATCCTCGGCACGGCCTGGCTGATGGTCTCGCGCGTGGAGTACCCGAAGCCCCGGGGCCGCCTCGCCGTCGCGATGCTCTCCTGGATCGTCCTCTCCATGGGCCTGCTGGCCGGCTGGGCGTTCGACGCCCCGAGCGGCCAGCTGCTGCTCCAGACGGGCTGTGCGCTCCAGCTCGTCATGGGCGCGGTGATCCCCCTGTTCGCCACGGCCCGCCGGGTGAACAACTTCCGCGACAACCGGCGCGAGGCGCGGGCGGCGCAGCTGCCGTAGCACCGCCGCGCGGAACACGAACGGCCGAAGGGCCCCGGACCTCCCCGGTTCGGGGCCCTTTCCGGCTCTGTGGGCGTTTCCGCCGCCTCCGCCGGGCGGCGGGGAGCGAGCGGTGAGTGTACGAGTGCGGTGAGCCCGGATGAGCCGGCCGCCGTTCCTGCCGCCGCACACGGCGGTGGTGCTGCTCGCGGCGGCCGTCATCGGCCTGGTCGTCGCGGTGCCGGCCGCTCCCGGCGGTGCCGCTCCGGCCGGTGCGGCACTGACCGGCCTGGTGGCGGCCGGGGTCAGCGTGCCGGTGCCGCGCGCGCTGATCGACTGACGGCGCGGTCTCTCCCGGCCCGCCGGGGGAGACGGCACGTCCGCTCGGACAGCGGGCTCAGACCAGGAAGTCCCGCGCGATGCGCTCCGCGACCCGTTCCAGGAGGGGACCCGCCTCCGCGACGCACGTCGCCACGTCCGGTTCCAGTTCCGTCAGCGGGTAGGCGCGGCGGATGCCCGCCCGGCCGAGGGCCTCCGCGGGGAGGGCAAGGCGGCCGCAGACCGCGACGACCTCCTTGCCCGCCTCGCGCGCCGCCGCCGCGACGCCCGCCGGGGCCTTGCCGTGCAGGGTCTGCTCGTCCAGCGAACCCTCACCGGTGATCACCAGTTCCGCCCGGTCCAGGGCCGGG
The DNA here is from genome assembly GCF_034105845.1 of Streptomyces sp. CRN 30. NCBI lineage: Bacteria > Bacillati > Actinomycetota > Actinomycetes > Kitasatosporales > Streptomycetaceae > Streptomyces > Streptomyces sp. CRN 30. Next base: position 42,337 of record NZ_JAVRHI010000296.1, read on the forward strand.
GCGAAGCCGAGGACGTCCAGCATCACCTCGATGCCCGGCCGGAACCGCGCGCCGAGCAGCAGCGCGCCGTAGCCGATGCCGCCCGCGGCACCCGCGCCGGGCGCGGCGGCGTGCTCGGCGGCCC
>NZ_JAVRHI010000297.1:0-55851 GCF_034105845.1 Streptomyces sp. CRN 30
CAGGCCCATCTTCTCCAGGTCGAGGACGGAGTCGATGGCCTCCTTCGCCAGGATCTCGGCGGCGTCCTGGTCGACCAGGTAGTCACCGCCCTTGACCGTGTCGAAGGTGTGCCACTCCCAGTTGTCCTCCTCCACGTTGGCCAGCGCGGCGGCCATGCCGCCCTGCGCGGCGCCCGTGTGGGAGCGGGTGGGGTAGAGCTTGGTGAGCACGGCGGTGCGGCTGCGCTTCGTCGCCTCGATGGCGGCGCGCATGCCGGCGCCGCCGGCGCCGACGATGACGGTGTCGTACTTGTGGATCTTCATCAGGTCTGACCTCTGTCCCTCGTGACCCGGGGTCTAGCGGATGTTCGGGTCGAAGGTGAAGATCACCAGCGTGCCCAGCAGGATGGTGAACACCGTGGCGGTGTAGAGCAGGCCCTTCAGCCACAGACGGGTGTTCGGGCGCTCGGCGTAGTCGTTGATGACCGTGCGCAGGCCGTTCGCGCCGTGCAGCATCGCCAGCCACAGCATGAGGAGGTCCCAGACCTGCCAGAACGGGGAGGCCCAGCGGCCGGCGACGAAGGCGAAGCCGATCTTGGAGACGCCGCCGTCCAGCACGAGCTGGATCAGCAGGTGGCCGATGACCAGGACGACCAGGACGACGCCGGACAGGCGCATGAAGAGCCACGCGGCCATCTCGAAGTTGCCGCGGGTCGACTTCGGGGTCTTCTTGGTGCGCTTGCGCGGCGGCTCGATGACGGGCGCCGGGTTGTCGACGCCGTAGCCCGCGAGCTCGCCCGAGCCCTCGACGGGACCGACTCCGGAAGCGGTGGTCTCAGTGGTGGACATCAGCCTCAGCTCCCGAATACTTCGCGCGCGGCGTGGCCGAGCACGGGGTAGAGCGCCCCGATCATCAGCACGAGCCAGAGGCCGACGACGGTCCAGAGCATCTGCTTCTGGTAGCGCGGTCCCTGGGACCAGAAGTCGACGGCGATGACGCGCAGGCCGTTCAGCGCGTGGAACAGGATGGCGGCCACGAGGCCGTACTCCAGCAGCGCGACGACGGGCGTCTTGTACGTGGCCACGACCGTGTCGTAGGCCTCGGGGGAGACACGGACCAGAGCGGTGTCCAGCACGTGTACGAACAGGAAGAAGAAGATGAGGACACCGGTGACTCGATGAGCCACCCAGGACCACATGCCTTCCCGGCCGCGGTACAGCGTTCCAGCCGGCACGGAATTACCTTCCGAAAGCGGTGATTGGGGCCTGCCGGCTTCGGCGTCGGACGGGCCCGGCCGGGTACGGTCCACCGGCCCCCGACATCGTAGCGACGTGTTGTCGGAACGTTCACGGCGGGCCTGTCGATGTGATCAAACAGGCACGGACGGACTACGTACGGTGGTGGTGCCGGGATTCTCCCAGCATGCGCCGCAATCTCCCGCGCGCGAGACGGCGCAGCTCGTCCGCCGTCAGGAGCAGCTCCTCCTCCGGATCGTTCGCCAACCGTGACCGGATGCCCGTCAGTACCTGATCGAGGGCCTCCTCGACCGGTACCTCGTCCAGACAGATGACGAACACATGTCCGAAACGGCTCTCGTAGGCGGCGTGTGCCGCGCTCAGCGCGGTGTGCGCGGCCGAGTACGCGTCGTCCGGGAGCGGGGCGAGGGACTCCCCGGCCAGCGCCTCGGCCAGATCCGCGGGCGTCAGGTCGTACGCCGCCTCGTCGGCCGCGGCGAGCAGGGCCTCCAGGTCCGGGTAGGAGCGGTGCGCGGCGACGCGGTGGGCCCAGCGCAGGCTCCGGCAGCAGGTGAGGAGGGCGCGCTCGGCGGCCTGGGCGGGCGCGGCGTTGAACCGCTCCAGAGCGGTGCGGTCCGGTCCGGTGTGCGCCTGCTCCGGTAGGGCGACCTGGCCGGCGAGGTGCGGAAGACGGTGCGAAGGCAGCGTGGGTCCTCGGCGGTACGTGGGGGACTGCTGGGAAGGGTGAGAGAAATGTGCCGTCACGTTATCGAGGGTGGTCAAGGACTGTCCGATCGATGCCCGAAATTCACCCGGACGGCAGCGTTTGAGCACCCTTGGTGGACGGCCGGGCGGGGGAAGCGTCGTAAGTTCGTGGAGGAGGTGGCTGTCATGCGTCGTATAGCGAGTGGGGGAGCGTCATGAGCCCGGGCAGGCGCCGGGCGCCCCGCAGGAAGACGTCGCAGGCCCCGAGGGGGTTGCTCCTCGGCGCGGGCGTCGTCGTGGCGGGCGGTGCGGTCGCGGTGGCCGTGACCGTCTGGCCGGGGGACGGAGCGAGCACCCGGAGCGAGGCCGGCCCGTCGCAGCCGTCGGCGAGCACCACCTCGCCGTCGGTCGCACCCTCGCCGTCCCGTTCGTACCCGCTGTCCGAGGCACCCCGCACGATCCCGGCCGTCCGTGAGCACACGCCCGCCCGCGGCCCCGGCTGGCGGCCCGCCGACGGCGCCCGCGTGGTGACGGACGACGAGGAGCTGGCCGACGAGGGTGAGCTGACCGCGCGGGAACTGGGCCTGACCTACGCGGGGGACACCGAGCCCCGCGACGGCGACGTGGAGCTGACGCTCGGCGGCCGGGGCGGGGACGGTTCCGAGGAGTACACGCTGACCGTGGGGAACCGGCGGGTGCTCATATCCGCGCCCGCGGAGGCGGGCGTCTTCTACGGCACGCGCACCCTCAAGCAGATGGTGCACGACGGCGGCACGGCACCCGAGGGCGTCGTGAAGGACCGGCCCGCCAAGGCCCAGCGCGGCTTCATGCTCGACATCGCGCGCAAGCACTTCACGGCCGACTGGATCGAGGACCGGATACGGGAGCTGGGCGACCTCAAGTACAACCAGTTCGGCCTGCACTTCTCCGACGACCAGGCCTTCCGCATCGAGTCCGACTCGCATCCGGAGGTGGTCTCGAAGGATCACCTGACCAAGGCGGAGGTGAAGCGGATCGTCGACCTCGCCGCCGAGCGCCACATCACGGTCGTCCCCGAGATCGACTCGCCCGGGCACCTCGGCGCCGTCATCGCCGCCCACCCGGAGCTGCAGCTGCGTGACGCGCAGGGGAAGGCACTCTCCGGCGCCGTCGACATCGCGCAGCCCGCCGCGGGCGAGCTCGTCGACGACCTGCTGGACGAGTACGCGGACCTGTTCCCCGGCGCCTACTGGCACGTGGGCGCGGACGAGTACCAGGCGCTGACGGTCAAGGACCCGGAGGCGTCGTACCCGGGGCTGGCGGAGGCCGCCCGGAAGGAGTACGGGGCCGGGGCCGGGGTGGCCGACCTGGCGACGGACTGGATGAACGACCGCGCCGAGGTGGTCCGCGGCCACGACCGCACCCCGCGCGCGTGGAACGACGGCTTCTTCCGCAGCGCGGACGTCGAGGCGGCGCGCGACATCCAGGTCGCCTACTGGACCGGCAAGGAGATCGGCGCGCGGGAGCCGGCCGAGTACCTGGGCGACGGGCGCCAGGTGATCAACTACAACGACGAGTTCCTGTACTACGTCCTGGGCGAGCCGAACGACTTCGCCTACCCGACGGGCGAGCGCATCTACGAGCAGTGGACCCCGCGCGTGCTGCGCGGCACGGCCGCGGTGCCCGAGCGCTACGACGGCCAGATCCTCGGCGGCGTCTTCGCGGTCTGGTGCGACCTCTCCACCCGGCAGACCCAGGAGCAGGTCGCGGCGGGCGTACGGATGCCGCTGCGGGCACTGGTGCAGAAGCTGTGGGATCCCGGGACGCCGGACCTGACGTGGGCGCAGTTCGAGGAGCTGGCGGACCAGGTGGAGTGAGCGGTGCGGCCGCGGGGCGTCCCGGGGGCTGCTCGCCTCCCAGGTGTCCACCGCGATCCGGCGCGGGAACCCCAGGTTGACGAACGGCACGAACCAGCCGCCCACCGCCCGGCCCCGCTTCATGCGGTGCCCGGTGCGGCGGCGCAGGGCGCGCAGTGGACACCGGGCTCGTCAACGCCTGGTGGACCCTGTGGCTCGTGAGCACGGCGTTCTCCCGGATCAGCCATCCCGCGTACGACGAGGCCGCCACGGCGCCCGAGATCCGGCGGGCCCTCGGGCAGGTGGTGTTCGCGGACTCCCACGACCTGGTGGCCGCCGTGGTCGCCGCTGTTTTCGTGCTCACGCTGACGCGCATGCAGGACGCGAAGGCGCGCGGCGTTCCGGGTGCGCCGGTGGCCACGCCCGCAGCCGGCTGACCGGGTTCCCCGCCGGCCGTCCGTCGCGGCTGTTCGGCCCCGAACCGCTGCACACCGGGCGGAGTGCCGGATTCCGGGGGCGAACAGCCGTACGGCTGTGGTGTATTCGCCCCGGACGTGCCGACATGCAGGGGAGACCGGATGGGCTACTGGGGGTACTACGTCGTCGGGAAGAGCGAGCGCCCGCTCGCCGAACTCGACGCGCTGGCCGGGGCCGCGGGCATGTCGCTGCTCACCACGGCGGACGACGGCTGGCAGGTGTGGGAGTACCCGGACTTCCCCGACACGGCCGCCCCCGGTGACGGCGGTGACGGCGGTGACGGCGGTGATGTCGGGAACATGCACGTCCTCGCCCGGGAGACCGGGTCGCCCGCGCTCTTCGGCTACGTGATGGACAGCGACTGCGTGGTCGTGGAGGCCGCCGCGCCCGAGAGCGGCGGCTGGACCACGTGCCTCGCGCGCACGGCCATGGCCGGGCACCTGGGCGCCACCGAGGACGGACTCACCGTCGAGGACTACTTCCTGGAGCCGCGCGACGCCGCCGAGCGGGCCGTCGCCTGGGCCGCGGAGGCGGGGCGCAGCGCGGCGGCCGAGAAGGTGCTGGAGGTGCTGGCCACGGAGCCCGACCCGGCCTCGCCCCTGGCCGAGAACCTGCTGTTCAGGCTGCTCGACCGGCTGGGCGTGGTGCCCCTGTGAGGCACCCGGGCCGTGCCGTGCGGCGAACGGATCGTGGATCGGATCGGGATCGAGGGGACAGACGGGCTCCACGCACCACGGGTGCCCTGCCGAACGGGTTCGAGGGAGGCGTGATGAGTCTGGTGGAACTGATCGCACAGGCCGACGAGCGCGGGCTGACCGCTGCCGGACTGGCGTGTCTGGACCGCTGCGTACCGCTGCTCGGAGGTGACGACGAGGTGCTCAGACCGCTCTGGGTGAGCCTCGTGGAGGACGGGGAGCACTGGAACGAACGGGTCGCCGGGGTACGGGAGGAGCTCGGGTCCGCGGCGACCGACGACTTGGGGGCCGGTTCCGACGGTGGACCCGCGACGGACGAGGCCACCGCGCTCGCCCGCCACATGCTCGCCACCGTCCCCGCCGAGCGGTCCGCCGGCGCGCTGCGGGAGTGGGCGGGCGCCTGTTCCCTCGCGGCCCTGCGCATCCACCGGCTGCTCGACGGCGCGGTCGAACGCGCGGGCGGGCCGCCGTCCCCGCTCGTCGCGGCCGAACTGCGGCGGCAGACCGCCGTACTGGAACTGCTCGCCGGGCACGGCGCGGCCGGGGTGCGGCAGGCCCTCGACGTGTCGACCGAGGGACGGCGCGTGCTGCGCGCCGTGGTGTCCCGGCGGACCCGGACCCGCGCGTGACCGGGCACCCGCGCGTGACCGGGTTGAGCAGGAGTTCGGCAGAGTGTGAACCCGCTGGAACGTTTCTGTGCCGGTGTCGCGCAGTCCGCCGATCCGAGTGACACCACACGCGCGGAGCACGCTCTTCCCCATGTGAACGCAGAACGGACGGCACCGCACGACGGCACCCGGCACCACGCGGCGACCAGGCCCCTGAGATGGGCGGCGGACGCGGTGGCGACCATGCGGGAGGGGGCCCGCATCCGCCTGGACTACTCGGCGCGCAGTCTCTGGCGCGTCGACCGCGTGATCGAGGAGATACGGCGGGAGGGCGCGCCGTACGAGGCCGTCGGTGCCGTGCTGCGCGGGTTCGGCGCGTACGCGGGGGAGGTGCTCGTCCGCGAGACGGGGGGCGAGTGGCTGTCGGCGGGCGGCGACCTCTGGGTGCGCACACCGGACGGCCGGCTCTGGGACACGCTGGAGGAGGCGCGGCGGTGTTACGCGGGCCACGGCTCGCTGCGGCTCCTGTGCCGGGACGCCGCCGCACGGGGCTGAGTGCCTGGTCGTGACCCGGGGGCGGGGCGGTCGAGAGCAACGGCCGGGGCCGCCACCCCCCACAGGAGAGGCCCCGGCCGTCACTCGGTACGGGCCGCGCGGCGGCCCGTACTCTCTACAGCGCCGCATGTGCGGTTCGTGTCACACCTCCTGCGCCGACTTTTCGATCACGGATCAGTTGCATGTTCCACGAGCGGGGGCAGGTGACCATGGACGGGGCACGGTTTCAGGTCGTAACGTGCCTTTCGCGCCGGACTGCGGGGGTGAACGACCACCGCGACGAACCGCGGTCCAGGGGCCGCGAGCATCCACTGGGACGACGACGGCGAGGAACCGGTCCGCGGAAGCGGCACCGGCTTGGGCGCAAAAGGGGCGCGCGGTGCTGGGGGAGGACGCGGAGCTGACCGCCGCGGTGCGTGCGGCACAGGACGGGGACGAGACCGCGTTCCGGACGGTGTACCGCACGGTGCACCCACGGCTGCTCGCCTACGCACGGACGCTGGTCGGTGACCCGGACGCCGAGGACGTCACCTCCGAGGCATGGCTGCAGATAGCCCGTGACCTGGAGCGTTTCAGCGGTGACGCGGACCGCTTCCGCGGCTGGGCCGCCACGATCGCCCGCAACCGCGCCCTCGACCACCTGCGGATGCGCGGACGGCGCCCCGCGATCGGCGGCGACGAGAGCGAACTGGCCGGGAAGGCGGCCGAGTCGGACACCGCGGGCGAGGCCATCGAGGCGCTCGCCACCGACCGGGCGCTGTCGCTGATCGCCCGGCTCCCGCAGGACCAGGCCGAGGCCGTCGTACTGCGCGTGGTCGTCGGTCTCGACGCCAAGACCGCCGCGCGTACGCTTGGCAAGCGGCCGGGTGCCGTGCGCACCGCCGCGCACCGCGGACTGAAGCGGCTCGCGGAGCTGCTCGACGCGGATCCGGAGGCCGACGGCGCCCTCGAGGCCGTGCCCCCACAGCGAGGGGCGCGTGCCCGCACGGTGACGTCCGCGGGTGTGACGCATATGCGTGCGCGGACGCAGAAGGACATGTGATGGCCGACGAGCAGTACAGGTGGCTGGACCGCCGCGCCGCGGAGCGCCTGCTGCGTGGCGAGCCACTCGAAGCCGTCGAGACCGCTGATGCCGCGGGAGCCGCAGGGGCCGTCGGAACAGCCGGTGCCGTCGACGGCGAGGGCCGCGACGTGGCCGGCCGGCTGGCACGGACGCTCGCCGCGCTGACCCCCGACGCCCCGCGGACCGATGCCGAACTCCCGGGTGAGCAGGCCGCGTTGACCGCCTTCCGCACGGCGCGTGTGACACCGGAGGGCGCCGCGGCCGGGCCGGCCCCCCGCAGGTCCCGCTGGGTCCGGCCGCTGCGGCTGGGAATGGTCGCGGGACTGGCCGCCGGGATGCTCGGCGGGGTCGCCGTGGGAGTCGGGACGGGGACACTGCCCACTCCGTTCCAGGGCGGCCCGCCGCGCCCCGCCGCGTCGGTGACGGGCGCGCAGGTGCCGGAACGCCCGCTGATGTCACCGTCGCCCTCGTCCGGGGACTCCGGTGACTCCGGTGAGGTCCCGGACGGCGGGCGGGGCGCCGTCGGCGGAACCGGATCCTCCGGTGAGCGTTCCGGCGAGAGTCTCCCGGAGGACCCGACCGGGGGCGACAAGGCCGGGCAGCCGGACTCCGGCGACCCGGGCGAGCGGGGGCACTCCCGTGAGTGGTGGAGCGCGGTGCGCTCCGCGTGCCGGGACGTCGACCGGGGCAGGTCCCTGGACACCGGCCGCCTGCGGGACCTGGAGGACGCGGCGGGCGGCCCGGGCCCGGACCGGGTGCGGAAGTACTGCGACCGCGTGCTGAGCGGCTCGGGCGGGGCCGACGCCCCCAAGGCCTCCGACGGCGACGGGTCCCGCGGGAACCACGTGCGCCGCGGCCAGGACGGGGAGGGACCGGACCGGCACGGCTCGGACGGGAACGGCACGTACATGGGCGACGGGGGCGGCGACGGGGCCGGCGGTGGCGGGGACCGGGGCGGCAAGGGGGACGGCGACGGTGACGGCGACGAAGGCCCCGGCATACCGGGCGGCGGCAACGGCCACGGCCACCACGGTGACGGCCGGTACGGCAGCGACCGTCACAGCGCCGACCGTCGCAGCGACGACCGTCGAGGCAGCGGCCGTCACGGCACCGATCGCCGCGGCGGCGACCCCCGCGGTACCGGCCACCGAGGGCATGACGCCCGTGCCGCCGACGCTCCGCTGACCACCTGACCTGCGGTTCAGCGGCGCGGTCCGCCCCCTCCCGCCCGGGTGTGACGTTTTCCGGCGCCCGTACGCAGTACAGAGTGAGCCGACTGGTCATCGGCCGTCGCACGAGCCGGGGTTCCCCCCGTACCCGCGGCTCAGTGCACCTCGCGTGGGCGGGACACGTTCCCCCGGTCCCGCCCACGCCCACTCACCAGTACACGACGACCTTGTCGCCGGTCCGCACCTGCGCGAAGAGCCGCGCGATCCGTGCCTCGTCGCGCACGTTGACGCAGCCGTGGGAGGCCCCGTAGTAGCCGCGCGCCGCGAAGTCCGACGAGTAGTGGACCGCCTGGCCGCCGCTGAAGAACATCGCGTACGGCATGGGGGTGTCGTAGAGCGTGGACACGTGGTGGCGGGACTTGAAGGTGACCCCGAAGACGCCCTCCCGGGTCGGCGTGGACTCCGACCCGAACCGCACCTCGACCGTCAGCAGCGTCTCGCCGTCGGACATCCAGCGCAGCGTCCGGCTGGTCTTGCTGATGCACAGCACCCGGCCCGTCATGCACCGCGCGTCGGGCGCCGCGGCCGGCTGGCCGCCGAACGCGTACAGCTCCCACTTGCCCGGCTCCCGCGTCATGCCCAGCAGCCGGGCCCAGGTCACACTGTCGGTGGCGCCGGTGCGCGGCAGTCCGCGCTTGCCCTGGAAGCCCCGTACAGCCTCCGCGGTCGGGCCGTCGTACTCCCCGGTGGGCCCGTCGAACAGCCAGGCGACCTGCCGCAGCCGGGACTGCAGCTCGCGGACGTCCCGGCCCCGGTCGCCCCGCGACCAGAGAACCCGAGGCGCGGGAGCGGCAGGGGTGGAGCGAGGGGGAGGGACGGAGGGGGTGGTCTCCTGGTGGTCGCCCTCGCCCTCACCCTCCTCGCCGGCCCCGCCCCCTCCGCCGCCCTTGCCGTCCGGCGCGGCCGTGCCGTCGACGCGTGCCGTCGCGTGCGGCGGGCCGGTCCCGTCCGCCGGCCGCACGGTGCAGCTGCCGGCCGCCGCCATCGCCACCACGGCCGCGACCGCCACGTACGCCGCCGGTGCGGCCACCGATTCCCGCATGCCCCTGATACGCATACCGGCCCCCGTCGTCTCACCGTGCCCGGTGCCCCGCCTCGCCCCGCCGAACCACTGGCCGGGGTCACCCGAGATGCTCCCCGGGCGCGGCCCGCGGTGAACCGGCGGAACGGTGGAAGACCTGAGTGTCGTACCCCCGTGCGACACTCCTTCCATGTTCGGAGTCATCGACCTGCCCACCTATCTGGCAGGCGTCGCCCTGATCGTCCTGCTGCCCGGCCCCAACAGCCTGTACGTCCTCTCCGTCGCCGCCCGGCGCGGCGTACGGGCCGGGTACACGGCCGCCGCGGGCGTGTTCTGCGGGGACACCGTGCTGATGACGCTCTCGGCGGCCGGGGTCGCCTCCCTGCTCCAGGCGAACGCGATGCTCTTCGGCATCGTGAAGTACGTCGGCGCCGGCTATCTGACCTGGCTGGCCGTCGGGATGTTGCGCGCCGCGTGGGGAATGTGGCGGACGCGCAAGGAGCGGGGGGCGGGCACCGGGGACGGGACCGCCGTCGGCGCCGACGAGCGGCCCTTCCGCCGCGCCCTGGTCGTCAGTCTCCTCAACCCGAAGGCGATCCTCTTCTTCATCGCCTTCTTCGTGCAGTTCGTCGACCCGGGGTACGCCTACCCCGCGCTCTCCTTCGTCGTGCTCGGCGCCTTCGCCCAGGTCGCCAGCTCCCTGTACCTCAGCGCCCTGATATTCAGCGGCACCAGGCTGGCCGAGGCCTTCCGCCGCCGCAGGCGGCTCTCGGCCGGGGCGACCTCGGCGGCGGGCGCGCTGTTCCTCGGGTTCGCGGTGAAGCTGACGCTGGCGAGCGCCTAGCGCCCGCCGTCCCCGAGGCGCGGCGCGGCAGGGGGCCCGGCGGCGGCCGTCAGTCCTTCTTCGGACGGGACAGCGCGGCCCGCAGTCGTGGTGTCAGCGGCTCCTCGACGAATCGATTCAGCAGCCAGGCCAGCAGCAGCATCGAGGCGACGGTCAGGGCGACGGTCGGTACCGACGGCAGGTGCAGGTCGCGGTGCAGGGTGTGGATCACCACCCAGCCGAGGTGCTCGTGGACCAGGTAGAACGGGTACGTCAGGGCTCCGGCCACCGTCAGCCAGCGCCAGTTCGCCCAGCTCAGCCAGCCCAGTGCGATCGCGGCGACCGCCAGGAAGCCGAGGGCGACGACGAGGACGATGCCGAACGAGGTGCGGTGGGAGAAGGCGTTCGGGTCCGAGGCGTTCCACAGCTCGTCCACCGCGTAGCGCTGGCCGATGAGGAAGCTGACGGCCACGATGCCCCAGGCGTACACGTCCCGCCGGTCGCGGTGCACGAGGTAGAGGCCGATGCCGCCGATGAAGAAGGGCGCGTACTCGGGCATCAGCACCAGGTCGAGCAGGGGCTGGTCCGCGGCCTGCGCGAGCGCGGCCGCGAGGGTCCACCCGACGCAGAACATGATGACGCGCCGCCGGTTCGCCCCGGGCAGGACGACGCACAGCGCGAACAGCGCGTAGAACCGGATCTCCACCCACAGCGTCCAGCACACGCCCAGTACCCGGTCCGCGCCCAGCGGCTGCTGCAGCAACGTCAGGTTGACCAGCGCGTCGCTCGGCGACACGGCCTCGAAGGCGACCGCGGGCAGCGCGAAGACGGCCGTCACGATGATGACCGCCGCCCAGTAGGACGGCATCAGCCGGGAGACGCGTGAGGCGAAGAACGAGGTCAGCGACCGGCCCCAGCCGCTCATGCAGATGACGAACCCGCTGATGACGAAGAAGACCTGCACACCGAGGCAGCCGTAGGCGAACCATTCGTGCAGCGTGGGGAACTGGGTCTTCGGCGAGCTGCCCCACGCCTCGGTTATCTCGCCGCCGCGCCCGCCGTAGTGGTACGCCGCCACCATCAGCGCGGCCACCAGCCGCAGCCCGTCGAGCGCGCGCAGCCGTGTCACCCTCGGCGGTCCGGTCCTCGGGGGAGGGGTGCGGGGTGCGGTGGCCGTCGTCGGGGCGGCGTCGATCACAGGTTTCCCCTCGTCGGTGCAGGGCGGTGCCACAGCACACTAAGCGGCTCCACGAGGGGCTCCCGGCCGCCGGAGCAACCATTCTCCCGCTGGTACCTGCCCGTTCACCTTCACGTTGCTTTCGCTTCCTACCTTCCCAACCGTCCCCCACGTAGCAGTGAAACGTTCTCGAGTGCACCCCACGCCGGTCTGTATGCGACTCAATTCGCACGAAGCCGTAAGAGAGCGGACAACGAACGCAAGAAGACCATGGAGTGGCATGACGAGCGTCCAGAACAGACGGGCACGCGCACGCGGAGGGGAGCTGGACGACTGCCTGCACGCCTGTGCGGTGCACAGCGGCAAGCTGGTCGGCAGCCTCGACCGCCGCCGTACCGAACTGGCCGAGCGGCTGCGGCAGTTGCTCGTCGTGTGGGGCATGTCCGCCGCCTCCAAACCCGCCTCCGCCGCCGCCCCGGCCGGCGGTGCCGCCGCCCGGCTGAAGCGCGTGGTCAAGGGCGCCGGGACCCCCGTCTCCGGAAGCCTGAGCAACGAGCTCCTCGACGCGCTGCTCGCCGTCGGCAACAAGGCCCTGGAGTGCGGCTACGACGACGAGCTGGACCTCGCCCTCGTCATCACCGACACCGTCCTCGCCCAGCGCAAGAACTCCCGCGCCGGCTGGCGACTGCAGGCCCGCCTGCTGGAGGCCCTCGGTGACGAGTCCGCCGCGATCGAGGCGTACGAGCGCTACCTGGCGCTGACCACCGAGGACGGCTTCGGCGTCGCCTCGCGGATCGCCGGTCTGCGCCGGGCCGGCGAGAAGGAGCGGGAGCTGCTGCAGCTGCTGAGCCGCCAGTGCCCGCGTGCCGAATCGTTCTCCCGCGGCCCTGCCACCGACGTGTGGGCGGAGGGCCTGGCCCTGCACGCGGCGGGCGACCGGTCCGAGGCCGAGCCCCGGCTGGTCGGCGCGCTGCTCGCGCTGGCCGCCGAGGACGCGCCGGTCGCCGACCGGCAGAAGCTGCTCAGCCAGTACCTGAACCTGCGCCTCGCCGACGGCGACGCCGCCGGACTCACCGAGATCGCCGGACTCTACGCCGAGCAGCGCCGCTCCCGGATGCGCGGCCCGGTCGCCGAGCCCACCTTCGGCGGCGTGAACTGGATCAGCCTGGGCGAGTTCCGCAACCAGATAGCCGGCAAGTCGATCTGCCTCATCGCCAACTCCGGCCGCGTGGGCGAGAGCGGCATGGGCGCCGACATCGACGCCTACGACCTGGTCGTGCGCTTCAACTCGTACCGGATCGAGCCCAAGCACACCGGCAGCCGCACCGACATCCACGCCACCATCCACAAGCACGGCTTCAACTGGGACCAGCGGGTCACCACCCGGCTGGTCTTCGGCGGCATTTCCAACGACTGGAAGTACTCGCTGCGCAACCGCCTGGTGCCCGGCGCCCAGCAGTACCTCGGCGACGAGTCGCTGCGCTGGCCGGTGCGCAACATCGGACGGCTCTCCGCCGACGCCTGGTCCGGCATCCCCACCACGGGCTTCAACATGCTCTTCCTGCTGGACTTCCTGGACGTCAGCACGGAGCTGGACCTGATCGGCTTCGACTTCTACGAGAGCGGTGCCTACCGCGTCCAGGAAGCCATGAAGATGCCCATCACGTCCGTGCACGAGTACACCAGCGAGCGGGACTGGGTCATGCAGCGGGCCCAGAGCGTGACCGACATGAGGATCTCCCTGCGATGACCACCACCCTTACGAGCGGCGCCGCCACCACCAGCCCGGTGGCCGCCGCGTCCGCGGCCGCGCTCACCAAGAAGCGCCGCATCGCCTTCGCCAGCTTCGTCGACGAGAACTACCTGCCGGGCTTCCTCGTCCTGCTGCGCAGCCTCGCCCTCTCCAACCCGAGCGTGTGCGAGGACTTCGTCGTCCTCCACGACGACCTGAAGCCCTCCTCCATAGCCCGCATCCGGGCCCTGCACCCGCGCATCGTGCTGCGCCGGGTGAACGCGGAGCACTACGACTCCTACGTCAAGGGCGACCAGGAGAACTACCTGGTCCGCAAGGCGTACTTCATCCTTGACATCTTCCGCCTGCGGGACTACGACACCGTCATCACGCTCGACACCGACATGGTCGTCCTCGACGACCTGAGCGAGCTGCTCAAGCTGCGCGAGGGCCTCGCGGCCGTTCCGCAGTTCTTCTACGGGCAGCACAAGCTCAACTCGGGCCTGCTGGTCATCCAGCGCGAGTACCTGAGCGACGAGTTCTGCGCGAGGATCGACGCGGTCGGCCGGAGCGGCGAGTACGAACTGGACAAGCACGACCAGGGCATCCTCAACGCGGTCCTCGACGGTGACTTCGTCCGCCTCGACTCCCGCTACAACTTCGTCAAGCGGCGCCTCTCCGGGGACAAGCCGGTCCCCGACGACGTGGCGATCCTGCACTTCACCGGCCGTCACAAGCCGTGGCAGGGCGGCGAGGCGGGGTACGGCCTGGCCGAGGAGCGCTGGCGCGAGTTCAAGCTGTCCGACGCCGACTTCCACGCCGCGTACCTCTCCCGGGGCGGCGGCCTCCACCACGACCTGATCGTGCACTACGGCACCCCGCACGTCGCCCGCACCGGCGACGTCGAGATGGCCCGCAAGGTCGCCGCCGCGCACATCGCCTCCGGCGAGTACCAGGAAGCGGTGAACATCCTCGAGAGCGTCCGCATCCCCGTGGACGAGGCCTGGCCGCACGAGGTGCTGGGCCACGCCCTGATGAGCGTCTCCCGCTACGAGGAGGCGAAGACCCAGCTGCTGCTGGCGACCGCCGCCCCCAACCGGGCCGCCACCGCCTACTCCCGGCTCGCCCAGATGTCCTGGGTGCACGGCGAGAACGCCGCGGCGCTGGAGTACGCCACCGCCGGTCTCTCCATCGACCCCACCCACCGCTCCAGCCGGCTGTGGGCCCAGCGCGCCGCCACCGTGCCCGCGCAGGAGCAGGGCGCCCCCGAGGACCAGCTCGCCCACGTCGCGTTCTACATGGACCGGCAGGGCAACGCCGGCGACAAGCTGCTGCCGGAGACCGTGCGCCTCGGGTTCGGCCCGGACCACACCTCCCGCCGCTGGCACTCCGTCCACGCCCACCGGTACTTCGACCGGGCCGCCCTGGACCGGGTCAACGCCCGGCGCGGACTGGTCATCGGCGGTGGCGGGCTGTTCATCCCGGACACCATGCCCAACGGCAACAGCGCCTGGCAGTGGAACGTGCCCGACGAGCACCTGCGCGCCATCGACGTGCCGATCATGGTGTACGCGGTCGGCTTCAACGCCTTCGACGGCCAGTCCTACCGGGCCGGGCGCTTCCACGAGAGCCTGCGCCTGCTGGTGGAGAAGTCCTCCTTCTTCGGCCTGCGCAACCACGGCTCCATCGAGAAGGTCCGCGCGCTGCTCCCCGCCGAGCTGCACGACAAGGTCCGCTTCCAGCCCTGCCCGACCACCGTCAGCCGCCAGCTGGTCCCCGGCTGGACCGACCCGGCGTACCGCGAGGACACCGTCCTGATCAACGCGGCCTACGACCGGGCGGGCCTGCGCTTCGGACACGACTACGCGCACTTCCTCGCCGAGATGGCTAAGGCCGTGCGCGCCATCGGCGACCACACCGAGGTGCAGTGCGTGGCGCACTCCCTCGACGACGAGAAGATGGCGTTCGACCTGCGGCGCGAGCACGGCATCTCGCTGCCGGTCATCCCGATGTACGACTTCGACAACGACGAGATCCGGGAGCTGTACGCCAAGACCCGCCTGGTCATCGGCATGCGCGGGCACGCCGGAATGATCCCCTTCGGGGTCGGTACGCCCATCATCAGCCTGATCTCGCACCCGAAGATGGCGTACTTCCTGTCCGACATCGACCGCCCCGAGTGGGGTGTCTCCGTGCATGACCGCGACCTCGGCGCGGTCCTCACCGAGCGGGCGATCGACATCCTCGACAACCACGCCCGTACGGTCGCCGACGTCCACGGCCGGCAGCAGGAGCTGTGGAAGGTCACCGAGGCGAACGCCGCCGACCTGCGGAAGATCCTCGGCGCCTGAGCGACGGCAGGTCCCCGGCCCCCGCGGTGCCGCACCGCGGGGGCCGGGGACGTGGTCTCAGCGGTTCCTCACCCTGCTGACCAGCCGGTGCAGCCACGAGCCGCCACCGCTCGCCCGGTCGGCCTCGTACGCCTTCCTGAGCTGCTCGAAGTGGTCGGCGCGGGTGCGGCTCAGGTATGCGTCCGACCGCAGCGGTCTGGCGATCGACCAGGCCCGCCCGTGCTCGCCGGCGTGGTGGGCGGCGTAGGCCTTGGCCAGTTCCAGGACGGACCTGAAGGGGATCCCGTCGGTGTGGTCGCGGTCGATGCGCTCCTGCACGTCCGAGATCAGCCGCAGCTTCTCGTCGAGGGTGAAGGTGTCCTCGGCGATGGCCTTCAGCACGTCCTCGGGTATGGGCGCGGTCACCTCGAAGACCAGCGTGGAGCGGACCGGGCGCCCCACGATCTCTATGTAGGGCAGCAGCGCGCCCGTGCTCCAGTGCAGCCACGGCAGCCGCGGACCCGCGAAGTCCTGGTGGAGGACTACGGAGCCCGGCTGCAGCCGCGGCAGGAAGCGCTCGGCGACACAGCGGAAGACCCGCGCCGTCTTGGCGATGTCGACGTGCAGGAACTCGATGGGGGTCCGGTCGTCCGGGTCGGAGGTCTTCCAGAGGTCGCCCGCGTGGATCTCCAGGAACGGCAGGAACGGTTCGAGCCGCCCGCGGAAGTCCTGGAGGAAGGAGTTCTCACCCTCCGGTCTGGTGCCGGAGGTGAAGAACTTCTCCGAGGCGAAGGTGCCCTTGCCGACGCGGAAGAAGTCGTACGCGTGCAGGCGCCCCTCCTCCTCGTCGAAGAGCGGGTTCTCGTGCAGGCCGAGGGCGAGGACGTACGTCGATCCGCCGCCGCCCGAGCCGAGCTCGACGATCCGGTCCCGGCCCGTCAGGTGGTGTCTCCCCACCAGGTACAGAAACTGCAGCTCCCACGTGCTGACCTGGGTGTAGGGCAGGTTCTCCGGCAGCTGGACGGTGTCGATGAGGGAATGGAGCCGGCCGAGTTGCGTCATGAATGCCTCGTGGGGTTCGGATCGGACGGTACCCGTGATCGCAGGGATCACGGGCACCACCCCACCATGGAATCAACGGTTCAATTCGGTGGCGTTTCCATATTCGCGAGGTTTTCTCGGGGAGTTAACCCTTGGTTCGCTCCGCAGCCTTTCCGGGTGGTGCGGTTTTCCTCAGCGGCGCCGCACGGCCTTCCGTAGCGCCCGGGCCCGCCGCACCGCCCGGCGCGCGGTGGCGTTGCGCGGCAGGAACGCCAGCCGCTCCGGGATGCCGCCCGGCAGGCCCAGTGACGTGAGCCGCTTGCGCCGGAAGTACCGCTGGGTGCGCGGGCCGAAGGAGGTCCGCAGGTAGTCCTCCGCGGCCGGGCGCAGACCGGTGTGCAGCTGCGGCTGCATGGTGAAGCCGACCGCGGTGACCAGGGCCTGCAGGGTGTCGGCCGGGACGGGGGCCTCGCCCTCCCGCCCCTCCAGGTCCGGCAGCACGGCGTCCGCCAGCACGGCCGGGACCCGGTTGCTGTTCTGGTAGGGGGTGAGCCGGTCGAGGAGCGGCCCGGTGCCGACGCGGGCGACGGGCAGGTCGTAGAAGGAGGCGGCGGTGAACAGCGCGGTCGAGAAGCAGCCGACGACCAGGCCGGGCCGGGCCACGTCGAACAGCACCTCGGCGAGGACCGGCGTGTCCAGCACGGTGAGGTCGACGCCCAGTTTCTCCGCCTCGGCCTCCAGGGCGCGGCCGTAGCGGGCCGGCGCCGTGGGGTGCGGCTTGAAGACGACCGACCGGTGCCCGCGCTCGACCGCCCCGCGCAGCATCCGTACGTGCAGGTCCTCCTCCTCCTCGGGGGAGTAGATGTTCAGCGCGGACAGGTACTGGCCGAGCAGTACCGCCGCGTCGTCCGGCAGCGCGGGCAGTGCGGGGGCCGCTTCGGTGAGCTCGCCCATCACCTTCAGGAAGGCGGGCGTCGGCACCCGTTGCGCCGGTACGTCGAACTCGGTCAGCAGCAGCGGCGTGAGCCCCGGCACCAGGTCGAGGTGGAGCAGGCGCCGCACCCGCGTGCCGACCAGCGGGTCCAGCTTGTTGCGGGTCGGGCCGTAGCTCATCAGGCCGTCGGCGTAGACGTCGATCGGGGCCCCGGTGAACAGCTCGGCCACGGTGAGGGCGGGGGCGACCTGGATGGACTCCAGGACCAGCTCCACGCGGTCCTCGCCCAGGCCCCACAGCAGCCGCAGGTACCGCTCGAGGAGCGGGACGTCGTCGGGGCGCGGCGTCCAGGCCCCGGGGTGGAACGGGCGGATCGCCTCGTTCCAGGACAGCACCTCGTCGAAGTGGCTGCGCAGCGGCTCGAAGCCGGGCATCGTGTCGAGGGCGGGCGTGGTCTCCGGGGTGGCGGAGTTGTTGAAGACCAGCAGCACCCGCCGGTCCGGCTCCGTGAACAGGTCGGAGTCGATCGCGGCCGCCAGGGTGGCGACGCCGTACAGCGTCGAGGCGCAGAAGATCTGGGTGGTGCGGGACATCAGACGGCCGCCTTCGCTGTGGTGATCCGGCGCCGCAGCCGCCGCAGCTCGGAGGAGCGGCGCAGGTCCATGGTGTCCAGTACGTCTGTGAGCGCGTCCTGCGGCATGCGCTGTATCGCGGCCGCGCTCATCGACCGCAGCCGCTTGGCCACGGCCGGTTCGAACTTGCTCTCTTCCGAGAGGTGGTGCGCGATGATCGCGCAGTAGGTGCGCAGGGCCTTGGGCAGCAGCCGGTCGGCGTCCCGGTCCGCGGCGGTCTCCTCGATCACCTGGTCGAAGGCGCGGATGAAGTCCAGCTGGCGGACGTCGCCGATCTGGGTGAGGGAGGAGGCGACCCCGCGCCGGTAGAACACTCCCAGCAGGCTGACCACGGCGAACGACTCGGCCTCGCGGTGCAGCTTCCAGATCCACGGCCGGTCCTCGGCGGTGCGCAGTC
This sequence comes from Streptomyces sp. CRN 30, assembly GCF_034105845.1. Classification (NCBI taxonomy): domain Bacteria; kingdom Bacillati; phylum Actinomycetota; class Actinomycetes; order Kitasatosporales; family Streptomycetaceae; genus Streptomyces; species Streptomyces sp. CRN 30. The sequence goes on from NZ_JAVRHI010000297.1 coordinate 18,470, forward strand.
CGTCGGTGAAGTGCAGCAGCCCCGCCTCCAGCAGCCGGCGGTGGTAGATGCCGGCCCAGGCGTAGGCGTAGTCCACCGAGGTGGTGCGGTGGGCGGGCAGGATCGCTCCGCGCGGGTCCAGGACCTCCCCGCGCAGCCCGACCGGGGCCCGGTGCACGGTCCGGGCGCGGGCGGTGGTCTGCACGTGGTCCGTGCGCAGGAAGTCGCACCCCAGGTCCTCGGCGGCGGCCAGCAGCTCCGCGTAGTAGCCGGGGGCGACCCAGTCGTCGCCGTCGAGGAAGGTCAGGTACTCGCCGCGCGCGGCGTCGAGTCCCGTGTTGCGCGCGGTCGCCAGTCCGCCGTTCTGCTCGTGCCGGATCAGCACGGCACCCGGGAGCTCGCGCTCGGCGCGCGCGAGCACGTCCGGTGTCCCGTCCCGCGAGCAGTCGTCGACGAGAATGAACTCGACGTCGTCACGCGCGTTGGCGCCGAGGCTCCTCAGGGTGTCGGGCGCGTATTGCTGCACGTTGTAGAACGGCACGATGACGGAGAGCTTGACCACGCATCCGACGTTAGGCGGCGGCCCGGCATTCCGCCTGACCGGCGGTGGGATACCGGGTGAACCCCATGTGGCGGAACGGTGAACCGGAGCTTCCGCGCGCCCGATCCGGGGCTGATTCGCCATTCGGCGGGGTGCTGTTAACCCTTTGTTGGGTTCCGGTTGGGCCGTGGGGCGAAATCGCTTCCTAGCGTCGAGACGTGCCAGCAAGTACCACGAATCCCTTGCGGATCGCTGTTCTCGCGGATTCCGACACCCGGTGGAAATGGGGAGCGCTCACCGCGCACCGTATCGCCCCGGCCAATTCGGACATCCGCCTCGACGGCTATCTCCTGCGCGGCCGTGCCACCCCCACCGCCCGCCAGCTCGACGAGGTCGGCGTCCGCGCGGACACGCTCCGCGAGGTCACCGGCCTCGAGTTCCTGCGGGCGATGACGGAACGCGGCGGGACGGAAGGCGGCGGGACGGACGACGGGGAGGGGAAGGCGTACGACCTCGTCGTGCTCTCCCTCGTCGGCGGCGGCGTCCAGGCCATGCTGCACGGCCTCAGGAACGCGTGGGGCGACCGCACCGACCGCCCCGTGGTCGTCACCGGCTACGTCGGCGTCGTCTACGAGAAGCTGGCCGACGGACTGCTGCTGCGGCACGGCGCGGACCTCGTCCTCGCCAACTCCCGGCAGGACGCGGACCGCTTCCGGGCCGTGTACGAGGGGGTCGGCGCCGACGCCTCCTCGGTGACGGAGGTGGCGCTGCCGTTCCTGGGCGGCGCGGCCTACACGGGCACGCACGACCCGTACACGGTGGTCTTCGCCGCGCAGCCCTCCGTGCCGGAGAGCCGCAAGGACCGCACGTACCTGCTGGAGAGGCTGGTCAGGCACGCCCGGCTGCACCCCGGGCGGGAGGTGCTGCTGAAGCTGCGCTCCAAGCCCGGCGAGCACACCACCCACATCGAGGAGCTGCCGTACCAGAAGCTGGCCCAGCGGACCGACCTGCCGGCCAACCTGAAGCTCGTCTACGGCCACATGGGTGAGGTCCTCGACCGCACCGACCTGCTCGTCACCATCAGCTCCACGGCCGCCCTGGAGTCCCTGCACCGGCGCGTCCCCACGGTCGTCCTCACCGACCTGGGCGTCCGCGAGTCCCTCGGCAACCACCACTTCGTGGGCTCCGGCTGCCTCGCCTCCTGGGACGAGCTCGACGCCGGGCGGGAACCGGCGCCCGACCCCGACTGGGTCGCCCGGCAGGGAGTCGCGGCTCAGGGCGGGTACGAGACGGCCTTCGACACGGCGCGCGAGCGCATCGCACAGCTCCTCGACGCCGGCACGCTCCCCCCGCTCGACCCGTACTACACGCCCGTCACCGCCCCCGGCTACCTGCCCGGCATCCTCGCCCGCCACCACCTCGGCCCGGACGGCGCCCCGCTGCCCGGCGCCCCCGCCGCCGACAAGGAGGCCGGACCCGTACGCCAGATCGTGCGCCGGGCGGCACGCGGCGCGTACCGGCACGGCGTGCAGCGGGTGGCGCCCGTCATCCGGCGCATGGGGGAGCTGTGAGCACGCCCGGACCGGCGCACGGAGCAGCCGGGCACGCCCCGACCCCCTCGCCCTCACCCGCGCAAGGAGAACAGCCCATGTCCCGACCCGAGGCGGACGGTCCGGCGCCGGCGCGCCGCGTGCTCGCCGTGATACCCGCGCGCGGCGGTTCCAAGGGCGTCCCCGCGAAGAACCTCGCCCCGGTCGGGGGCGTCCCGCTGGTGGCCCGCGCGGTGCGCGAGTGCGTGGCGGCCCGCCTCGTGACGCACGTGGTGGTCTCCACCGACGACCACGCCATCGCGGCCGCCGCCCGCCAGGCCGGCGCCGAGGTCGTGCTGCGGCCCGCCGCGATCGCCGGCGACACCGCCACCTCCGAGGCGGCCGTCCTGCACGCCATGGACGCCCACGAGGAACGGCACGGCGCCCCGGTCGACGTGGTGCTGCTGGTCCAGTGCACCAGCCCGTTCATCCTCAGCGAGGACGTCGACGCGGTCGTCGCCGCGGTGGTGCGGCGCGGCGCCGACACCGCGCTCACCGTCGCCCCCTTCCACGGCTTCGTCTGGCGCGACGCCGGCGACGACCCCGCGGCCGCCGACCCCACCGCCGCCGGGGGCGGGTACGGCGTCAACCACGACAAGTCCTTCCGGCCGCGCCGCCAGGACCGCCCCCAGGACCTCCTGGAGACGGGCGCCGCGTACGCCATGACCGCGGCCGGCCTGCGCGAGCACCAGCACCGCTTCTTCGGCCGTACGGAACCGGTGCGCACCGACCCGGCCCGCGTGCTGGAGATCGACGACCCGCACGACCTCGCCCGCGCCCGGGCCCTGGCGCCGCTCTTCGACGCGGCACGGCCCGGCGCCCTCCCGACCGCCGCCGACATCGACGCGGTCGTCCTCGACTTCGACGGCACCCAGACCGACGACAGGGTGCTGGTCGACTCCGACGGACGGGAGTTCGTCTCCGTGCACCGCGGGGACGGACTCGGCATCGCGGCCCTCCGCAGGAGCGGCCTGAGGATGCTCATCCTGTCCACGGAGCAGAACCCGGTCGTCGCCGCCCGCGCACGGAAGCTCAAGCTCCCCGTGCTGCACGGCATCGACCGGAAGGACCTCGCGCTCAAGCAGTGGTGCGAGGAACAGGGCATCGCGCCCGAGCGCGTGCTCTACGTCGGCAACGACGTCAACGACCTCCCGTGCTTCGCCCTCGTCGGCTGGCCCGTGGCGGTCGCGAGCGCCCACGACGTCGTACGCGGCGCCGCACGCGCGGTCACCACCGTCCCCGGTGGCGACGGCGCGATCCGAGAGATCGCCAGCTGGATCCTCGGCCCTTCTCTCGACTCCCTCGACAAGTAAGGAACTTCCCCGCATGAGCACCAACTCCCGTCTGCGCAAGTTCGGTTCCAAGACCGCCGGCCCGGGCCAGCCCGTCTACGTGGTCGGCGAGATCGGCATCAACCACAACGGCGAGCTCGAGAACGCGTTCAAGCTGATCGACGCGGCCGCCGAGGCCGGCTGCGACGCCGTGAAGTTCCAGAAGCGCACCCCGGAGATCTGCACCCCGCGCGACCAGTGGGACATCGAGCGCGACACCCCCTGGGGCCGCATGACCTACATCGACTACCGCCACCGCGTGGAGTTCGGTGAGGACGAGTACCGCCAGATCGACGAGTACGCCAAGAGCAAGAACATCGACTGGTTCGCCTCCCCGTGGGACACCGAGGCCGTCGCCTTCCTGGAGAAGTTCGACGTCCCGGCCCACAAGGTGGCCTCCGCCTCGCTGACCGACGACGAGCTGCTCCGCGCCCTGCGCGCCACCGGCCGCACGGTCATCCTCTCCACCGGCATGTCCACCCCGAAGCAGATCCGCCACGCGGTCGAGGTCCTGGGCAGCGAGAACATCCTGATGTGCCACGCCACGTCGACGTACCCGTCGGTGGCCGAGGAGCTCAACCTCCGCGTCATCAACACCCTCCAGGCCGAGTACCCGAACGTCCCGATCGGTTACTCCGGCCACGAGACGGGCCTGCAGACGACGCTCGCCGCGGTCGCCCTCGGCGCCACCTTCGTCGAGCGCCACATCACCCTCGACCGCGCCATGTGGGGCTCGGACCAGGCCGCCTCCGTGGAGCCGCAGGGCCTCGCGCGCCTCGTCCGCGACATCCGCACCATCGAGGAGTCCCTCGGTGACGGCGTCAAGAAGGTGTACGACTCCGAGCTCGGCCCGATGAAGAAGCTGCGCCGCGTCCAGGGCGTCGTCGCCGAGGCGGAGATCGCCGCCGCGGCGGGCGAGCCGGTCCAGGTCTGATCCCCGGCACGACGGACGAGACGGCCGAACGCAGATGAGACCCCGCGCCGGCACCACCGGCCCCCGCTCCCGCACCCTCGCCTTCGTCGAGAGTCCGGTGCAGCTCCTGAACGTCCTGGAGTGGGCGCACGCCCATGCCTCCGGCACGACCGGGGACGGTGCCGCGGGCCCCGGAGGGATCCCCGGAGCGGGGCCCTCCGGGGAGGGGCCCGGGAAGCCCGGTGACGCCGGGCAGCCCGGTGACCCCGGTGCCGGCGCGGGGATGACCCTCGTCGTCCTCTCGCCCAACGACCCCATGACCCGTGGCCAGCTGCGCCGTATGACGGAGCTGGCCCGGGAAGAGGGGCACGAGGTGCGGTGGGAGGAGGCGCGGGGCGGTGCCACGGCCCCGTTCCGCACGATCGCCGGCCTCTCGTCCCTGCTGCGCGCGGCGGACCGGGTGGTGATGGGCGACCCGTTCTCCCGTTACGTACAGCTGCTGCTGACGATCACCCACGCCCGGAACCTCGTCGTCGTCGACGACGGCACGGCGACCATGGAGTTCGTCTCCCAGCTCGCCGGCGGTGAGCGCCTGGTGCGCTGGCACCGCAAGGGCGGCCGGCCCGGCCCCCGCGACCTGCTCTTCGCCCCGGTCTCGTCCGCGGCCCGCAACCGGCTCACCCCCGGCGCGGACCGGCAGGTCGAGGTGTTCTCCTCGATGCCGATCGAGGAGGTCCCCGAGGGCGTCACCGTCACGCCGAACGGCTTCGCCTGGACCCGCGCCCGCTTCGGCCCCCCGCGCGTCACCAAGGGCGCCGACCTCGTGGGCACCTCCCTGGTGGAGACCGGCGTGGTGGACGGCGACCGTTACCTGGGGGCGGTCGGGGCCCTCGCCCGCACCCACGGCGCGGCCCGCTACTTCGCCCACCGCCGGGAGAGCCCGGAGAAGCTGCACCGCCTGGCCCAGGAGACGGGCCTCGAGGTGGTCCGCCCCGAGCTCCCGCTGGAGCTGATCGCCCGCCGCGGCCCCATCGGCCGCACCGTCCTCAGCTTCCCGTCCACGGTCGTGCACACCCTGCCCCTGGCCCTCGCGGGCACCGACGTCAAGGTCGCCGTCTGCGACATAGACCCGTCCTGGCTCAGCCGCAACGCCTCACCCCGCGCCCAGGGCTTCCTGGCCGGCGTCACCGGCACGGCACGCGACGTGCACCGGCTGTCGGCGGTGACCACGGCCTGACGGCCCGCGCCCGCGTCGGAGTACGCGAAACGCGAAAAAATCTTTCTTCGTACAGCGGCAACCTTCCTGCCGACGGTGACGACTTGAGGGCACAGCACGGTTCACCCCCTCCAGGAACCGTCACCGACGTACGAAGAGGCAGAGCACGTTGACCACGACGCACAGCAGCAACACCCGGCGCCCGAAGTCGCACAGGAAGTCCAGGCTGCGGCTCCAGGCGGCGCTGGCCACGGTGGCCGTCGCAGCCGGGACCGGTGTGTACCTGTCGATGCCCGGGGAGGCGTCGGCGGCGGCGACCGGGAGCGCCACCGGTTACGCCACCCAGAACGGCGGCACCACCGGTGGCGCGGGCGGCAAGACGGTGCGCGCGACCACGGGCACCCAGATCCACGAGGCCCTGTGCGAGCGGGCCGCCGACGACACCCCGATCACCATCGAGGTCGAGGGCACGATCAACCACGGCAACACCAGCAAGGTGTCCGGGAGCAGCTGCAACACCGCCGCCGGCGTGATCGAGCTCAAGCAGATCAGCAACGTCACCCTCGTCGGGGTCGGCAAGGGCGCCACCTTCGACCAGCTGGGCATCCACATCCGCGAGTCCAGCAACATCATCGTGCAGAACGTCACGGTGAAGAACGTCAAGAAGTCGGGCTCGCCCCTCTCCAACGGCGGTGACGCCGTCAGCATGGAGAACGGCGTCCGCAACGTCTGGGTGGACCACGTCACGCTGGAGGCCTCGGGCGGCGAGTCGGAGGGCTTCGACGGCCTCTTCGACATGAAGGACGACACCAAGTATGTGACGCTGTCCTACAGCGTCCTGCGCAACTCCGGCCGCGGCGGCCTCGTCGGCTCCAGCGAGAGCGACCGCTCCAACAGCTTCATCACGTTCCACCACAACAAGTACGAGAACATCGACTCCCGGGCGCCCCTGCTGCGCGGCGGCACGGCCCACATGTACAACAACCACTACGTGAGCCTGAACAGCTCCGGCATCAACTCCCGGGCCGGCGCCAAGGCCAAGGTGGAGAACAACTACTTCGAGGACTCCAAGGACGTCCTCGGCACCTTCTACACTTCCGAGGCCGGTTACTGGCAGGTCAGCGGCAACGTCTTCTCCAACGTGACCTGGTCGAAGGCCAGTGGTGACAACAAGCCCGCCGGACCGGACCCGAAGTCCAACACCACCGTCACCGTCCCCTACACCGCCGAGCTCGACGCGGCGAGCTGCGTGCCGGCCGTCGTGAGCGCGACGGCGGGCGCGAACAAGGGCCTGAAGGTGTCGGACGGCAAGTGCTCCACGCAGGCCCCGGCTCCGTCGGACCCGGCCCCGGCCGACCCCGCGCCCACCACCCCGGCGCCCACCACCCCCGCGCCCGGTGCCGCCGAGCCCGCCCTGCCCGGCGGCACCAACCTCAGCATCGGCGCCGGCTCCGACGGCTCCGGCCGGGCCGCCGGCGCGAGCTACGGCAACGTGCGGGACGGCGACCTGAGCACCTCCTGGTCGCCGGCCGGCCGGACCGGCTCCGTCTCGGTCAAGTGGAGCGCCACCACCAAGGTGTCCGCGGTCAACATCCGGGAGGCCTCGGGCTCCGAGGGCGCCATCACGTCCTACCGGGTCCTGAACGCCGACACCGGCGCCGTCCTGGCCTCCGGTGACGGGGCGGGCGCCATCTCCTTCCCGAGCACCTCGCTGCGCAAGCTCACCTTCGAGATCACCGGCTCGACCGGCACGCCGAAGGTCGCCGAGTTCGAGACGTACGCCGGCTGACGGCGACGCGACCCCGAGCCGGGGGCCGTCGGACCTGTTCCGGCGGCCCCCGGCCGCGTCCGGCGTCCGGCGGCCTCCTGCGGGGGTGAAACCCGGCCCGGCGTCCGGAACTCATCGCCGTCCGCTGGTCCGATCGGGTCGACGTGTCCGTCAGCGGTGTCACCGGCTGCTCCGTCCGGCACCGCGGTCGCCGGGAGTGACGTGCGCACCGAGTGGTGTCCTTGCAGGTCGGGGAGGGGCAAGGCGCCTGGTGGGCGCCCTGGAGCGACGGTTCGGGCGCCTCCGTCAAGGGCCCCACGTGCCCGTTTCCCAACCGTCGTCCGGTAGTCACCGTTCCCGGACGGGCCCGCGCGGTGGTCGTGGTATCCGTGTAGGACGGGACGCGGCGGGTACCCCCGAGTGCTTCCCGGCAGTGGACTCCGCGGTCACCCCGGCGGGCCGCGTGTGAGCGACCTCACAGTGGGCACACGCCCCAGTGGTCGACAAGATCCAATCGCCCGGAATGCCGGGCGAGTTTACCCACCTCGATCGGCACCCATGCACCGCGCGGCCAATCTTTCTTCCCCTATCGGGCTGAAGTTTTGTTGATCGTGGGTTAGTTGGCCGCCCGATCGCCCTACTCTTCAAAGGGTGAACCAGCTGATGTCCCCAGAGTCCGAGGCCGAGCATCCCGGGAATGCCGTGCTCCCCGGTGCGCTGCCGGAAACGCTGCGTGCCGAACTCGTCGCCTTCCGGCGCGACTTGCACATGCACCCGGAGCTCGGCAACCAGGAGTTCCGCACGACCGCCGCGATCAAGGCGCGCCTGGAGCAGGCCGGGCTCGCGCCCCGGGTGCTCGACGGCGGCACCGGTCTCGTGTGTGACATCGGCGAGTGGGACGGCGGCCGGCCCCGGCTGGCCTTCCGGGCCGACATCGACGCCCTGCCCATCCCCGACACCAAGGTCGACTGCTCCTACCGTTCCACGGTTCCCGACCGGGCGCACGCCTGCGGCCACGACGTGCACACCACCGTCGTCCTCGGCGCCGGGCTCGTCCTCGCCGAGCTGCACCGGCAGGGCCGGCTGCCGCGCCCCGTCCGGCTCGTCTTCCAGCCCGCCGAGGAGGTGCTCCCGGGCGGCGCCGCGGAGGCGCTGAAGTCGGGCGTGCTCGACGGGGTGGGGCGGATCATCGCCGTGCACTGCGACCCGAAGGTCGAGGCCGGCCGCATCGGGCTGCGCATCGGCCCGATCACCTCGGCCTGCGACCGCCTGGAGGTCGCCCTCGACGGCCCCGGCGGGCACACCGCGCGCCCGCACCTGACCACCGACCTCGTCACCGCCGTCGCCCGGGTCGCCACCGACGTGCCCGCGCTGGTCGCCCGGCGTGTCGACGCCCGCAGCGGGCTCTCGCTGACCTGGGGCCGCATCGAGTCGGGGCACGCGCCGAACGTCATCCCGCAGCACGCCGAGCTCTCCGGCACCGTGCGCTGCCTCGACCTCGCCGCCTGGCGCGAGGCGCCCGACGTGGTGCACGCGGCCATCGACGAGATCGCCAATCTGCACCGCGCCAAGTCCGAGATCAACTACATCCGCGGGGTGCCGCCGGTCGACAACGACCCGGCCGTCACCGAACTGCTGCGCGACGCCATGACCGCACGGCGCGGCGCGCAGTCCGTCGAGGGCACCGAGCAGAGCCTGGGCGGCGAGGACTTCTCCTGGTACCTGGAGCACGTCCCGGGCGCCATGGCCCGGCTGGGTGTCCGCAGGCCCGGCGACCGCCTCGTCCGCGACCTCCATCAGGGCGACTTCGACGCCGACGAGCACGCCATCACGGTCGGCGTCGAGCTCTTCACGGCGGCCGCGCTGCTCGACGCGGCCGACCGGGACGGTCCCGGCGGCACGGGCGACACCGACGACGCCGCGGACATGGACGCCGGCGAGGCGTGAGCCGGTCCCGTACGGGCGGTCCTCTCCCGGACGGGACGAGGACCGCCGGGATGCGGGCGGCCGAGGGTCGCGTGTCCCATCCGCACCCTTCGCGACACTGGTTCACAGGGACGTAACCGCCAGCGGCACGAATGGATAACGGCCCGGCGGAACCCCGTTCCCCCGCGTTTCTACGCGCGTTAATGTGCGCCGGAATCAGCACCCACAACAGCGGGGCCGGGTCCGAGCCACCCACCGCGGGGCTTTCGGAGAATGGGGAACGTAACGATGCGCCGGATATCGAGACTGACTCGCGTCGCGGTGGGGGTCGCGTCGCTCGCGCTCGCCACCACGGCCTGTGGTGGTACGAGCAGCGAGGCCGGGAGCGACGACGAGAGCGGGGGCGAGAAGGGCCTCGCCATCGCGTACGACATCGGCGGCCGGGGCGACCAGTCCTTCAACGACGCCGCGTACGCCGGTCTGGAGAAGGCGAAGGAAGAGTTCGGCTACGAGACCGCCGACATCGAGCCCACCGAGGGCGAGACCGACGCCGACAAGGTGCAGCGTCTGACCTCCCTGGCCAGGCAGGGCCACAACCCGGTCATCGGGGTCGGCTTCGCCTACGGCCCCGCGATGGAGGAGGTGGCCGCGAAGTACCCGGACACCACCTTCGGCATCGTGGACTCCGTCGTCGAGGGCGAGAACGTGGCCTCCCTGGTCTTCGCCGAGCACGAGGCCTCGTACCTCGCGGGCGTCGCCGCCGCCCAGGCCACCGAGACGAAGACGGTGGGCTTCGTGGGCGGCGTGGACGTCCCGCTCATCCACAAGTTCGAGGCCGGCTTCAAGCAGGGCGTCGCGGCCACGGACGCCGACGTCAACGTCCTGTCGCAGTACCTGACCCAGACCGCGGAGGAGGGCGGTTTCTCCAGCCCCGACAAGGGCAAGGCCGCCGCCGAGGCGCAGCTGGAGAAGGACGCCGACGTCATCTACCAGGCCGCCGGTCTCTCCGGCCAGGGTGTGATCGAGGCCGCCGCCACCGAGAAGAAGTGGGCGATCGGCGTCGACTCCGACCAGTACCAGCAGGAGGCCCTCGCCAAGTACAAGGAGTACATCCTGACCTCGGCGCTCAAGGACGTCGGCGGTTCGGTGTACGCGCTCGCCAAGTCCGTGCAGGACGGCAAGCCGCTGACCGGCACGCAGACCTTCGACCTCGAGGTCGACGGCGTGGGCCTGGCCGAGAGCAACCCGAAGTTCGCGGAGGTCCCCGGCCTGAAGGACGCCGTGGCGAAGGCCAAGGAAGGCATCACCGACGGCTCGATCAAGGTCAGCACCGAACCGTAGGCCTCAGGCTCTGGGGAGCCCGGTGCCCGGAGTGTTCCCTCGAGCTCCGGGCGCTGCCGGCTCCCTGTGCGTCCCCTGTGCCGTACGGCTCTCCCGGGCCCGTTCGCACCACCCTGCGGAGCCGCCCGAGCGCCCTCCGCCACGGCCGCATAACAAGGTGGCGACAACGTGGGTCGCGTACATAACAAGGTGGACAGAAGGGGTTTTCTCGGCGGTCTACGCGCGTTAATGTGCGGCGGAGCCAGAGCCAGCGCCGCAGCCGATCCAGCCGGGCGCTTGTACGACAGGAGCAACACCATGCGCCGGGTTTCCCGTCTGACGGTCGCGGGCGCAGCGACCGCCTCCCTCGCCCTCGCCCTCTCCGCCTGTGGCGGTACCTCCACCGAGAGCTCCTCCTCCGACTCCGACGGAGGGGACAAGGGCCTCGCCATCGCGTACGACATCGGCGGCCGGGGCGACCAGTCCTTCAACGACGCCGCCTTCGCGGGCCTGGAGCAGGCCAAGAAGGAGTTCGGCTACGAGACCGCCGACGTCGAGCCCACCGACGGTGAGACCGACGCCGACAAGACGCAGCGCCTGATGTCCCTGGCCAAGCAGGGCTACAACCCCATCGTCGGGGTCGGCTACGCCTACGCGCCCGCCGTCAAGGAGGCCGCGGAGAAGTACCCGGACACCACCTTCGGCATCGTCGACGACGCCACCATCGAGGCGGACAACGTCGCCGACCTGGTCTTCGCCGAGGAGGAGGCCTCCTACCTCGCCGGTGTCGCCGCCGCGCAGAAGAGCGAGACGGGCACCGTGGGCTTCGTGGGCGGCGTGGACAACCCGCTGATCCACAAGTTCCAGGCCGGCTTCGAGCAGGGGGTGAAGGACGCCGACCCCAAGGCCAAGGTGATATCGCAGTACCTGACGCAGACGGCCGAGGAGGGCGGCTTCTCCAGCCCCGACAAGGGCAAGGCCGCCGCCGAGGGCCAGATCGAGAAGAAGGCCGACGTGATCTACGCCGCCGCCGGTCTCTCCGGCCAGGGCGTGATCGAGGCGGCCGCGGCCAACGAGATCTGGGCGATCGGCGTCGACTCCGACCAGTACCAGCAGGAAGCCCTCGCCGCGTACAAGGACCACATCCTCACCTCGGCCACGAAGGGCGTCGCGAAGGCGGTGTACAACCTCGCGAAGTCGGTCGAGGACGGCTCGCCCGAGGGCGGTATCGTCAGGGGCGACCTGGAGAGCGGTGAGATCGGCCTCGCGGACTCGAACCCCGAGTTCAAGAACGACGCCGAGCTCCAGAAGGCCGTCGAGACGGCCAAGGAGAAGATCATCAGCGGCGAGATCAAGGTCGCGTCCAGCTGAGGCAGCAACACAGCAGGAGCATGAGCAGCCAGTAACCACCGGGGTTACGACCGCTCGACGGGGTACGGGAGCGCCGGCTTCCCGTACCCCGTTCTGCGGCGGTGGGTCGCCCCCCTGATGTATGCCGTAGGGGCACTACGCGTGTAGATGACCCCCTTTCCCCAGGAGAGTGCGTTATCAACGCGTCCAGCAGCCCTCCGGCCGGTGCGGCGGCGGGCGGTCAGGTGACCGCCGTCGAGCTCGCCGGGATCACCAAACGCTTCCCCGGAGTCGTGGCCAACCACGACATCCACCTCACCGTCCGCAAGGGCACCGTCCACGCCCTCGTCGGCGAGAACGGCGCCGGCAAGTCGACGCTGATGAAGATCCTCTACGGCATGCAGAAGCCGGACGAGGGCACCATCGCGATCGACGGCGAGCAGGTCTCCTTCTCGTCGCCCGCCGACGCCATCACCCGCGGCATCGGCATGGTCCACCAGCACTTCATGCTCGCCGACAACCTCACGGTCCTCGAGAACGTGGTGCTGGGCAGCGAGAAGCTGTACGGCATCGGCGGCAGGGCCCGCCGCAGGATCACGGAGATCTCCGACCGGTACGGCCTCGGGGTCCGCCCCGACCTCCTGGTCGAGGAGCTCGGTGTCGCCGCCCGCCAGCGCGTGGAGATCCTCAAGGTCCTCTACCGCGGCGCCAGAACCCTGATCCTCGACGAGCCCACGGCCGTCCTCGTGCCGCAGGAGGTCGACGCCCTCTTCGAGAACCTGCGCGAGCTCAAGGCCGAGGGCCTCTCCGTCATCTTCATCTCCCACAAGCTGGGCGAGGTGCTCTCGGTCGCCGACGAGATCACGGTCATCCGGCGCGGCACGACGGTCGGCACGGCCGTCCCCGCCGAGACCACCCCCCGCCAGCTCGCCGAGCTGATGGTGGGCAGCGAGCTGCCGACCCCGGAGACCGCCGAGTCCACGGTCACCGACCGCCCGGTCCTCACGGTGCAGGACCTGCGCCTGGAGACCGCCGGCGGCAAGGCGCTCCTGGACGACATCACCTTCACCATCCACGCGGGCGAGGTCCTGGGCCTGGCCGGCGTCGAGGGCAACGGCCAGACCGAGCTGATCGACGCGCTCATCGGCCTGAAGCACGCCGACTCCGGCACCATCGCGCTGGCCGAGGACGAGATCACCGCCTGGCCCACGCGCAGGCGCCGCGAGCAGGGCGTCGGCTACATCCCCGAGGACCGCCACCGCCACGGACTGCTCCTGGAGGCGCCCCTCTGGGAGAACCGCATCCTCGGCCACGTCACCGAGAAGCCCAACGCCAAGGGCATCTGGCTGGACCCGAAGGCGGCCCAGGAGGACACGCGGCGCATCGTCGAGGAGTACGACGTCCGCACCCCCGGCATCGACGTGACGGCCGCCTCGCTCTCCGGCGGCAACCAGCAGAAGCTGATCGTCGGCCGCGAGATGAGCCACAAGCCGCGCTTCCTCATCGCCGCCCACCCCACCCGCGGTGTGGACGTCGGCGCGCAGGCCCAGATCTGGGACCAGATCCGCGAGGCCCGCCGCGAGGGCCTGGCCGTGCTGCTGATCTCCGCCGACCTGGACGAGCTGATCGGCCTCTCCGACACGCTCCGGGTGATCTACAACGGCAGGCTGGTCGCGGACGCCGACCCCGCCACGATCACCCCTGAGGAGCTCGGCTCGGCGATGACCGGTGCGGCCACCGGCCACCTGGAGCACGAGGAGACGCCGGAGAGCCCGGCCGAGGGAACCACGGGCGAGAAGACCACCCCGGCCGCCCCGGCGAAGGCCGGTACGCAGGCCGACGCAGACGCCCCGGAAGACGACGAGGCCCGCTGATGAAGAAGTTCGACAAGGAGCGGGTGCTCCTCGCGGTGGCCGGGCCGGTCATCGCGCTCGCCGTGGCCTTCGCCCTGACCTCGATCGTGCTGATCGCGTCGGGCAAGAACCCGGTCGAGCCGTACACCCTGATGTTCGAGCAGGCCACGTACTCCGACATCCAGGTCCTGATCATCAACCAGGCCTCGATGTACTACATCGCGGCCCTCGCGGTGGCCATCGGCTTCCGCATGAACCTGTTCAACATCGGCGTCGACGGCCAGTACCAGCTGGCCGCCATGGCCGCCGCGATCGTCGGCGCCCACGTGGCGCTGCCGGGCGTCCTCCAGATCCCGCTGCTGCTCCTGACCGCGGTGCTCACCGGCGCCTTCTGGTCGGGCATCGCCGGTGTCCTGAAGGTCACCCGAGGGGTCAGCGAGGTCGTCGCGACGATCATGCTCAACTCGATCGCGACCGCCGTCATCGGCTACCTCTGGCTGCCCACCGTCTTCGGCGTCAAGGTCGGCAACAACAACACCACCGGCGAGATGCACGAGTCCGGCTGGCTCCCCGGCATCGACCTGGGCGACGCCGGCGAGATCTACGGCTTCGTGATCATCGCCGTGCTGCTCGGCATCGGCTACAAGATCGTGCTCAGCCGCACCCGCTTCGGCTTCGACCTGCGCGCCTCCGGCGCCTCCGAGTCCGCCGCCGCGGCCAGCGGTGTCGACCCCAAGCGCATGGTGCTCACCGCCATGCTGCTCTCCGGCGGGATCTCCGGCCTCGCGGGCCTGCCGATCCTGCTCGGCGACACCCACACGTACAGCCTGAACTTCCCGACCGGCATCGGCTTCCTGGGCATCGGCATCGCCCTGCTCGGCCGCAACAACCCCACCGGTATCGCCTTCGCCGCCCTGCTGTGGGCCTGGCTCGACAAGGCCTCGCCCGAGCTGGACTTCCACGGCTACGACAAGGAGATCGCGGTGATCATGCAGGGCATCATCGTCCTCGCGGTCGTGGTCTCCTACGAGGCCGTCCGTGAGTGGGGCCTGCGCCGCCAGCAGCGCCGGGTCGGCGCGGAGCTCGCCGCGGGCCACGTCCTCGGCGCCTCCTCCTCCGCCCACAACTCCGAGAAGCAGGAGGTGGCGGGCCGATGACCACCGCGACCGACCTCAACCAGCCCACGCGGGAGTCCGCGGCTCCCGTCGGACGCCGGCTCTCCCTGCCCGTCGTCCTGCTGATCATCGCTGGCGGACTGGCGCTGACCTCGCTCGTCCGCCTCATCACCGGCGCGGACGGCATCACCAACGTCAGCCAGATGTCCACCGCGCTGGAGCTGGCCGTCCCGATCGGCCTCGCCGGCCTCGGCGGCCTCTGGGCCGAGCGCGCGGGCGTCGTCAACATCGGCCTCGAGGGCATGCTGATCCTCGGCACCTGGTTCGGTGCCTGGGCCGGCTACCAGTGGGGCCCCTGGACCGGCGTCCTGCTCGGCATCGTCGGCGGCGCGATCGGCGGCCTGCTGCACGCGATCGTCACCGTCACCTTCAACGTCAACCACATCGTCTCCGGTGTGGCGATCAACATCCTCGCCCTCGGCGCCACCCGCTACCTCGCCCCGCTCGCCTTCGAGGGCGTCCCGGGCGGTACGGCCAAGCAGTCCCCGCCGGTGGAGACACTCGGCGACTTCACGGTGCCGGGGCTGTCGTCCGCGCTCAGCGATCTCAACGGCCACGGCTGGTTCCTGGTCTCCGACATCGCGGGCCTGCTCGGCGGCCTGGTCACCAACGTCTCCTGGCTGACCCTGATCGCCGTCGCGCTGATCCCGGCCACCTGGTGGATCCTCTGGCGCACCCCGTTCGGCCTGCGCCTGCGCTCCTGCGGCGAGAACCCGGTCGCGGCCGAGTCGCTCGGCGTGAACGTCTACAAGTACAAGTACCTCGCCGTGATCATCTCCGGCGGTCTGGCCGGCCTCGGCGGAGTCTTCCTCTCCATCGTGGCCAACCCCTTCTACCTGGAGGGCCAGACCAGCGGCCGCGGCTACATCGGTCTCGCCGCGATGATCTTCGGTAACTGGATGCCGGGCGGCCTCGCCCTCGGCGCCGGCCTCTTCGGCTACACCGACAGCCTCAACCTGCGCGGCGGCTCCGAGAACGTCCACGCGCTGCTGCTGCTCGGCGCGATCCTGCTGGTCATCGGCGCGATCTGGCTGGCGATCCGCAAGAAGTACGTGCACGCCGCGGTCACCGCTGTCATCGGCGTGCTGGTCTTCCTCTGGTACGCGACCACCAACGAGGTGCCGAACCAGGTCGTCTCCGCCACCCCGTACGTCATCACGCTGGTCGTCCTCGCGCTCTCCGCGCAGCGGCTGCGGATGCCGAAGGCGGGCGGCATGCCGTACCGGAAGGGGCAGGGCAAGTGACGGACGCACCGGCAGCGGCGGACGCGGACTGGGAGGCCCTGCGCGCGGTGGCCCGGGACGCCATGTCCCGGGCGTACGCCCCGTACTCCGGCTACCCGGTCGGCGTCGCCGCCCTGGTCGACGACGGCCGCACCGTCTCCGGGTGCAACGTCGAGAACGCCAGCTACGGGCTCGGGCTGTGCGCCGAGTGCGGGCTGGTCTCCGAGCTGCAGAACACCGGCGGGGGCCGGCTGACGCACTTCACCTGCGTCGACGGCGCGGGCGAGATCCTCGTCCCGTGCGGCCGCTGCCGCCAGCTGCTGTACGAGTTCGGCGGTCCCGACCTGCTCCTCGAGACCCCGGCGGGCATCCTGCCGCTGTCGGAGATGCTGCCGCAGGCCTTCGGCCCGGAGCACCTCACCAAGTAGGACCCCGTACGTCCCCGTGGCCCCTCCGAGCTGCCCGCACGCCGCTCGGAGGGGCCGTCCCCTTCGCACTCCCGGAAGGAAACCCCTCACCATGGCCATGGACGCCATCTCCGTCATCCGCACCAAGCGGGACCGCGGCGAGCTCAGTGACGCGCAGATCGACTGGGTCATCGACGCGTACACCCGCGGGGAGGTCGCCGACGAGCAGATGTCCGCGCTCGCGATGGCCATCCTCCTCAACGGCATGAACCGGCAGGAGATCGCCCGCTGGACGGCGGCGATGATCGCCTCCGGCGAGCGCATGGACTTCTCGTCCCTGTCCCGCCCCACCGCCGACAAACACTCCACCGGCGGCGTCGGCGACAAGATCACGCTCCCGCTGGCCCCGCTGGTCGCGGCCTGCGGCGCCGCCGTGCCGCAGCTGTCGGGCCGGGGCCTCGGCCACACCGGCGGCACCCTCGACAAGCTGGAGTCGATCCCCGGCTGGCGCGCGCTCCTCTCCAACGAGGAGATGTTGTCCGTCCTGGACGGCGTCGGCGCGGTGATCTGCGCGGCCGGTGACGGCCTGGCCCCCGCCGACAAGAAGCTGTACGCGCTCCGCGACGTCACCGCCACGGTCGAGGCCATCCCGCTGATCGCCTCCTCGATCATGTCCAAGAAGATCGCGGAGGGCACGGGCTCGCTCGTGCTCGACGTCAAGGTCGGCTCCGGCGCCTTCATGAAGACCCTGGAGGACGCCCGCGAGCTGGCCTCCACGATGGTCGGCCTCGGCACGGACCACGGCGTGAAGACGGTCGCGCTCCTCACCGACATGGCGACCCCGCTCGGCCTGACCGCGGGCAACGCGCTGGAGGTCCGCGAGTCCGTCGAGGTCCTCGCGGGCGGCGGCCCGGCGGACGTCGTCGAGCTGACGGTCGCGCTGGCCCGAGAAATGCTGGAGGCGGCGGGGATCAAGGACGCCGACCCGGCCAAGGCCCTGGCCGACGGCTCGGCGATGGACGTCTGGCGCCGGATGATCGCGGCCCAGGGCGGCGACCCGGACGCGGAGCTGCCCACGTCGAAGGAGCAGCACGTGGTGAAGGCGGGCGCCTCCGGCGTCCTCACCCGCCTCGACGCCTACGACATCGGCCTCGCCGCCTGGCGCCTGGGCGCCGGCCGTGCCCGCAAGGAGGACCCGGTGCAGGCGGCGGCGGGCGTCGAGCTCCACGCCAAGCCGGGCGACACGGTCACCGAGGGCCAGCCGCTGCTCACCCTGCACACGGACACCCCTGAGCGCTTCGCGTACGCGCTGGAGGCGGTCGAGGGTTCGTACGACGTCGCGGCGCCCGGCACGGACTTCAGGCCGTCGCCGGTGGTGTTGGAACGCATCGCCTGATCAGCCGCCTGACCAGGGGAACCCTCGTTCGGGTGAACGGGACCGGTGGACCGCCGCCGGTCCCGTTCGGCATGCTGGGATCGGTGATGACCGACAAGGAGACCGCCATGAGCGCACTCACCGTGAGCCACGACCCCGAGCAGAGCTGGGACGACCTCGTCCGGTTCTGGGAGGAGATGGACTGGCCCGAGGGCAGCAAGGTGGAGATCATCGAGGGGATCATCACCGTGTCACCTGCTCCCGGAGTCAGCCACAACGTCATCGCGTCACATATCCATCGCCGCCTCTACTCGGTGATCCCGGAGGACTGGGAGGTCTTCCAGACGATGGCGATCTCGGTGCCGTCCCGTCTCGGCATGCTGATCCCGGACATCCTGGTGACCCCGATGCCCGAGCACACGGAGGCGGACACCCACATCCCCGCCCCCCTCGCCGAACTCGTGGTGGAGGTGACCTCGAAGTCCAACGCCCGCCACGACCGCGTCAGCAAGCCCGCCGCCTACGCCACCGCGGGCATCCCGCTCTACCTCCTCGTGGACCGCTGGGCCCCCGGAGGCCCCACCGCGACCCTCTACGGCGAACCGAGGGGCGACGTCTACCGCACCCTGAGCGCCGTCAAGTTCGGCGAGAAGCTCAAGCTCCCCGCCCCCTTCGACCTCGTCATCGACACCGGCGAGTTCCCCGAGGACTGAGACGCGGCGGCGCGGCTCACCCGAGCAACGCCGCGACCACCACCAGCACCGGTACCGACACCACCGTCGACAGCAGCACCGCGTCCCGCGCCAGCCGCTCCGCCACCCGGTACTGACTCGCGTACGTGAACAGGTTCTGCGCCGCCGGCAGCGCGGAGGTCACCACCACGTCCAGCAGGTGCGCGCCCCGCAGGCCGAACACCCCCGCCGCCAGCGCCCACGCGGCCACCGGCTGGCCCACCGTCTTCAGCGCCACCGAGAGCAGCACCGGATAGCGGTCCGGACCCCGGGCGGGCATCGTGCTGCCGCACAGGGATATGCCGAACGCCATCAGCACCGCGGGCACCGACATGTTGCCGATCAGGGTCAGCGGATCCATGACCGGGCCCGGCACGTGCAGGCCGGTCGCCGCGACCGCCACCCCCGCGAGCGAGCCGATGGCGATGGGGTTGCGCAGGGGGCTCGTCAGCCGCCGCCACAGCGGCTCGTGCGCCTCCCTGCCCGCCAGGTCCAGGATCGCGAGGGCGACGGGCGTGAGCAGGACCAGCTGGAACAGCAGCACCGGCGCCACCAGCGAGGCGTCGCCCAGCACGTACACGGCGATCGGGATGCCGAGGTTGCCGGAGTTGACGTAACTGGAGCACAGCGCGCCGATCGTGGTCCGGCCGATGCCCCAGCCCCGTACGACACCCACCGCGACGAAGACGCCCGCCGCCACCGCCGTGCTGAGCGCGGTGACCAGGAGCCGGCTGGAGAAGACCACCGACAGGTCGGCCTGCGCGAGCGTGGTGAACAGCAGCGCCGGAGAGGCCACGTGGAAGGCGAGCCGGGTCAGCACCTCGCGCCCGTGCTCGCCGAGGTGACCGCTCCGGCCGAGCCAGTAGCCGACGCCGATGACCACGGCGATGACCATGAAGCCCGTCAGCACCCCCTGCACGGCACCTCCCGGACGGCCGGGGGGACGTCGGAGGACAACGCGGGAGGTGACACCGTCGGGGCTGATGCATGGGGCATACAGCTAACCCTCCGGCCAAGGTCGGGCCGGGGTCAATGTGATCTCAGTGGCCGGGCACCGGGCGGGTGGTCGGCCGGGCCGCCGATGAGTTTCCGGCGGGCGCCCGGTCTCCAGTGGCGTGGAAGCGACGACACCCGCCGTACTCGTCCTGCCGGGCCCCGTCACCAGGGACGAGGTGCCGCGGCTCGCCGCCGAGGTGCGCGCGCGGCTGGAGACCACCGGAGCGGGCGTCGTCGTGTGCGACGTCGCCGGGATCGGCCCGCCCGGACTGACGGCCGTCGACGTGCTCGCCCGGCTGCAGCTCGCCGCCCGCCGCGCCGGGGGCCGCATCCGGCTGCGGAACCCCGACCCGGCGCTGCGCGCGCTACTCGCCCTGGTCGCCCTTCCCTTCGAGGTGGAGGGGACCGTCGAGGTGGAGGGGCAGCCCGAAGAGCGGGAACCACCGGGCGGTGTCGAGGAAGCAGTGCAGACCGACGAGCCGCCCGTCCGATAGCTCC
This sequence comes from Streptomyces sp. CRN 30, assembly GCF_034105845.1. NCBI lineage: Bacteria > Bacillati > Actinomycetota > Actinomycetes > Kitasatosporales > Streptomycetaceae > Streptomyces > Streptomyces sp. CRN 30. The sequence goes on from NZ_JAVRHI010000297.1 coordinate 38,661, forward strand.
AGGACCTGGAGCGCCCACGGGGCGAAGCCGCCCTTCTCCGGGTCGGGCTTGTAGTGGGCGAAGCCCGGCAGGCCGTTCACCGCGACCGGACGCAGCTGCGAGCCCGCGCAGGACGCGCCGATCGTCGTCATGAAGCCCGTGATGTCGCCGGTGCCGCGCAGCCACAGGTCGAACGGCGGCATCGTCATGACCGCGTCCTCGTGCAGCAGCGCCGTCAGCGCCGCCATGTCGTACCCCTCGAAGGCGGTCACGTAGCGGTCGAGGAGCTTGCGCTGCTCGTCGTCGAGGGCGTCCGAGACATCGCCCTCCGCCTCCTGGCCGTGGGTCTCGGCCAGGGTGGCCCGGGCCCGCTGCAGCGCGCTGTTGACCGAGGCGACCGAGGTGCCGAGGAGCTCGGCCGTCTCGCTCGCCTTCCAGGCCAGCACCTCGCGCAGGATGAGCACGGCCCGCTGCTTGGGCGGCAGCTTCTGCAGGGCCGCGACGAACGCCAGTCGTACCGATTCCTTCGCCACGGCCGCCTCCGCGGGGTCGCTGACCGAGGGGAGCACACGCGCGTCCGGCATCGGCTCCAGCCAGGTGGTGTCCGGACGCGGGGACAGGGCGGCCTGCGCGAGCGGCGTCGAGTCCGTGAGGTCCACGGGGCGCGCCCGCTTGTTGCCCGCCGACAGCATGTCCAGGCACACGTTGGTCGCGATGCGGTACAGCCACGAGCGGAGCGAGGAACGGCCCTCGAACTTCTCGTGGCTCCGCCAGGCCCGCACCAGTGTGTCCTGCACCGCGTCCTCGGCCTCGAAGGACGAGCCGAGCATGCGGTAGCAGTAACCGGTCAGCTCGACCCGGTGCCGTTCCAACTGGACGTCGAGATCTGCCGTCGCCGTGCCGTTGCCCATCGCCAACCCACCCCTAGTGGCTCTGTCCGCCGCGAGCGCCTTTGCGCGCCGGTCCTTCGGAAGCTACCGCAGCCCACTGACAACGGCCCCTGGGATGGGTGAACGCCCAGCGTGCGCACATGTGTTGAGGCGTGCGAGGCAGCCGGTGAGCGGGTGGCGGAGACGGGCCCGGGGGGAGGGTGAGGCGGTACGGCAGCGGTCAGGCCGCCGCCGCGAGCCGCTCCTGGGCCCGGGCCGCGCGCGACCCCGCCACCGTGACCGCCACGACGCCCAGCACCGCCAGCAGTCCCATGCCGACCGTGCCGGCCCAGCCGCCCGCGTGGTACGCCACCGCGCCGAGCGTGCTGCCCGCGCTGGAGCCGACGTAGTACATGGACTGGTAGAGCGCCGAAGCCTGGGCGCGGCCCTCGGTGGCCGTGTGGCTCACCGAGGACGAGGCGCAGGCGTGCCCGGCGAAGAAGCCCGCGGTGATCAGCACCAGCCCCAGCAGGACCGGCACCAGGGAGCCGGCCAGCGACAGCAGCAGGCCGGCCGCGGTCGTGCCGCCCGCCAGGTACAGCGTGCCGCGCCGCCCCAGCCGGGCCACCAGCTTCCCGGCCGTCGACGCGGAGACCGTGCCCACCAGGTACACCAGGAAGATCGAGCCGATGATGCCCTGGGGGAGCGAGAAGGGCGCGTCGGTCAGCCGGTAGCCGATCACCGTGTACACGCCGCCGAACACCACCATGAACAGCGCGCCGATCGCGTACAGCCGGCGCAGCAGCGGGTTCGACAGGTGGCCGCGGACCGTGCGGGCCAGCACGCGCGGCCGCAGCGACCCGGGAGTGAAGTGCTTCGGGGCCGGCAGCAGCAGCCGGAAGGCCACCGCGCACGCCACCGCCACCACGCCCATCACCGCGAGCGCGGCCCGCCAGCCCCACTCCTGCGCGACCCAGCCGGTGATGACCCGGCCGCTCATGCCGCCGACGCTGTTGCCCGCCACGAACAGGCCGATCGAGGTGACCAGCGCCTTGGGGCGGACCTCCTCCGCGAGGTACGCGGTCGCCGAGGCGGGCAGTCCGGCCAGCGCCGCGCCCTGCACCGCCCGCAGCACCACCAGCACGGCCAGGTTCGGCGCGAACGGCACCAGCAGGCTCACGCCCACCGCGACCGTCAGGGACGCCGTCATCACCGTACGCCGCCCGAACCGCTCCGACAGCGCGCTCATCGGCAGGACGAACAGCGCCAGCGCGCCCGTCGCCGCCGACACCGTCCAGCTCGCCGCGCTCGCGCTCACCGCGAGGTCGTCCGAGACCAGCGGCAGCAGCGCCTGCGTGCAGTAGAGGAGGGCGAAGGTCGCGACGCCCGCGAGGAAGAGGGCGATGTTCATCCGGCGGTAGCCGGGCCCGCCCGGGGTCATGCGCGAGTCGGTGCCGACGGAGGCGTCGGCGGCGGGAGCGGTGGCGGCGGCTGCGGCGGCGCCCACGGTGGTGGGCGCCCCGGTACTGGCGGAAGGCATGTTCCGAACGTAAGGACACCGGTTCTCATCCGTCCAATGCACGGAACCCCCATAATCGTTCCCGTGGTGCATCAGCAGAGGTCAGAAGCGCAGCTGTCATCGTTCGGTGACACAGAAGACATGGTGACGTCGCTCGCCCCGCGGCTGGCGTACTTCGCCGGGGTGGCCCGCACCGAGCACGTCACCCGGGCCGCCCAGGAGATGCAGGTCCCGCAGTCCACGCTGTCCCGGGCGATGGTCCGCCTCGAACAGGATCTGGGCGTCGACCTGTTCGCGCGCCGGGGCCGCACGGTCGCGCTCACCCCGGCCGGCCGCACCTTCCTGGCCTCCGTGGAGCGCGCCCTCGCCGAGGTCGGGCGCGCGGCCGAGGAGGTGCGCGCCGACGCCGACCCGGCCACCGGCAAGGTCGCCTTCGGATTCCTGCACACCATGGGCTCCGAGACCGTACCCGGACTGATCCGCGCCTTCCGCGCCGACCACCCCCGCGTCCGCTTCAGCCTGGTGCAGAACTACGGGGAGGCGATGCTGGAGCGGCTGCGGGCCGGGGAGCTGGACCTCTGTCTCACCTCACCGGTGCCTAACGCGCCCGGCCTGGTGGCCCGCCGCCTCGACGAGCAGAAACTGCGCCTCGTCGTGCCCGCCGACCACCGCCTCGCCGGCCGTCGGCGGATCCGGCTCGCCGAGGCCGCCGACGAGACGTTCGTGACCCTGGAGCCCGGCTACGGGATGCGCCGCATCACCGACGACCTGTGCCAGGAGGCCGGGTTCCGGCCGCGCATCGCCTTCGAGGGAGAGGAGGCCGAGACGCTGCGCGGACTGGTCGCCGCGGGCCTCGGCGTCGCCCTGCTGCCCCCGCCCGCCGTGCCGCGCCCGGGCGTCGTGGAGCTCACGGTCACCGCCCCGCGCGCGGTGCGGGAGATCGGGGTCGCCTGGCTGGAGGGCCACCCGGACACCCCTCCGGTGGCCGCGTTCAAGAGGTTCCTGCTGTCCCGGAGGGGGCACCTGCTGCCGAAGTGACGGCGCGCGCCCCCTCCCGCACACCGCTCACCGGCGCAGCGACCGCCCGAATCCCGCCGCGAGCGGCATCCGCAGCCCCAGCGGCGGCGGCGCCGCGAACGCGTCCTCCACCGGACGCGAGAAGGCGCGCCCGAACAGCGCCCCCAGCACGAAGTCCTCCGCCAGCGCGTGCACCTCGTCCCGGTGCTGGTGCAGCCAGTGCCCGTCGGTGTGGACCTCGAAGCGGCAGATGTCGCGGTTGGCCTTCTTCGCGCGCTGTGCGAGCCGGAACGACAGCTCCGGGTCGCTGCGCTGGTCGTCGGTGCCGTGCACGATCATGGCCCGCCGGCCGGCGAGCTGCTTCACCGGTTCGGGCGCCGCGGCGACGTCGTCCTCCGGCAGCCACGGGGCGAGCGCGAGGACGGCGGTGACGGCCTCGTGGCCGGCCGCGTGCAGCGCGGCCCGCCCGCCCATCCCGATGCCGGCCAGGCAGACCGGTACGTCCCCGTAGCGCCGTACGACCTCGTCGGCCGCCCAGGACGCGTCCCGGGCCAGCTGCGCCTCGCTGCCGTTCCAGCCCCGCGAGCGGTAGTGCACGACATGGGTGACCAGCCCCTCGTCGCGTCCCGCGCGCGCGAGACGGCGTCCGAGGGCGCGGACGGAGGCGGCCGCCAGCACCGTGGAGGGTCTGCGGTCCGAGTACTCCTCGCCGTGCGGGAGGAGCAGCACCACCCCGCTCACCGCCTGCGGCTCCTGGCCGATGATCCGCCCAAGTCGCGCGCTGCGGACCGGCGTTGCTTGCTGTGCCATGACAGAACAGTGTCAGAAGCGGGGGTGTACGCCACCTGTCCGCACGGTCACCGTTGGGTATCGGCGCGAACCGCGCGGCCGGAGGTCCGCGCGCGTCGGCGGGGACGTGCGCAGAGATTACAGTGCCGAGATGACGAGCCAGACCAGGAACATCCCGAGCACGGACCAGATCCGCCGGGCGCCCAAGGTCCTGCTGCACGACCACCTCGACGGCGGGCTGCGCCCGGGCACGGTCGTCGACCTCGCCCGCGCCACGGGGTACGCCTCCCTGCCGGAGACCGATCCGGACCGGCTCGGGGTCTGGTTCCGGGCCGCCGCCGACTCCGGCTCGCTGGAGCGGTACCTGGAGACCTTCTCCCACACCGTCGGGGTGATGCAGACGCGTGACGCGCTCGTCCGGGTCGCCGCCGAGTGCGCCGAGGACCTCGCCGCGGACGGCGTCGTCTACGCCGAGGTGCGGTACGCCCCCGAACAGCACCTCGAGGGCGGACTGCGCCTGGAGGAGGTCGTCGAGGCCGTCGACGAGGGCTTCCGGCAGGGCGAGCGGCGCGCCCGGGAGGACGGCCGGCGGATCCGCGTCGGCGCCCTGCTCACCGCCATGCGGCACGCGGCCCGCGCCCTGGAGATCGCCGAACTCGCCAACCGCTACCGCGACCTCGGGGTCGTCGGCTTCGACATCGCGGGCGCGGAGGCCGGCCACCCGCCCACCCGGCACCTCGACGCCTTCGAGTTCCTGAAGCGGGAGAACAACCACTTCACCATCCACGCGGGCGAGGCCTTCGGGCTCCCGTCCATCTGGCAGGCGCTTCAGTGGTGCGGCGCCGACCGGCTCGGCCACGGCGTACGGATCATCGACGACATCCACACCGGCGCCGACGGCTCGGTGAAACTGGGCCGGCTCGCCTCGTACGTCCGTGACAAGCGGATCCCGCTGGAACTGTGCCCCAGTTCCAACCTCCAGACGGGTGCCGCGGACTCCTACGCCGAGCACCCCATCGGGCTGCTGCGCCGGCTCCATTTCCGTGCGACGGTGAACACGGACAATCGCCTGATGTCCGGGACCAGCATGAGCCGGGAGTTCGAGCACCTCGTCACGGCTTTTGGCTACACGCTCGACGACATCCAATGGTTCTCGGTAAATGCGATGAAATCAGCATTCATTCCTTTCGATGAACGACTGGCGATGATCAATGACGTCATCAAACCCGGATATGCCGAATTGAAATCCGAATGGCTGTTCCGTCAGCCCGCCTCCACCAGCGCTTCTGTGGTCGATGGCGAGTGATCCGATGGTAAGGGAAGCGGTCGGAGCGCGATACTCCGGCCGCTTTTCCTCATTTGCGTGCGCGGGAATTTGATGTTTACGTTCCTGGACCGCTCATCCCCGTACCGCATCAAGGACGCATTCAATATGAAGCAGTCTGCTGCCAAGACCCTGGGTGCCACTGCCCTCGGTGCCGCCATCGCCGCCACGGGCGCGGGTGTGGGACACGCCGCCGCGCCGGCCCTGCCGGACACCTCCCGGACGCTGGGCACCGCCGCCCAGGCGCTGCCGGTGGAGGAGGTCGCCAGGACGCTGCCGACGGACGATGTCTCCAAGGCGCTGCCGGGGGCCGCGAAGAGTGTCTCGAAGGCGCTGCCGCCGGCGGCGGAGACCGTCTCGAAGGCGCTGCCGGACGTCACCGACGAGGCGTTGTCCACGGGGAAGACGGTGCTCGGCCAGGGGGTGCGCGCCGCGCGGCCCGCCGTCGCCGACATGCTGCGCGAGGGCCCCGCCGGTCCGGTCGCCCACCTGCTCGGCGGCCTGCCCGTCAAGGGCCTGCCCATGCAGGGCCTGGGCGTCAACGGCCTGCCGCTCGGCGGCTGAACCGGCCCCGCCGTGCGTGCGCCACCGCGCGCACACGGCTGCCACGGACACACGCGCGGGGCGCACCGGAGCCGGTGCGCCCCGCACTGGTGCGGGCGGTTCACCAGGCCGTGTCGGCCCTGCGCTCCGTGGGGAACAGGATCCACAGGGCTATGTAGAGCAGGAACTGCGGACCCGGGAGCAGGCAGGACACCAGGAAGATCGCGCGCATCGTGGTCGCGGAGGTACCGAAGCGCCGTGCCAGCGCTGCGCACACTCCGCCGATCATGCGGCCGTGGGTGGGGCGGGCAAGGCGGCTCATCATGGCTCCTTCGTCAACCGTGGGGTGGAACCGCCCCGTTGGCGGCCCCTTTCGTCCTCAGCGGGTACCCCCGACGCTACGGTGACGAACCGGGCGAAGCGTCCCTCTACGGGGCTATCCCGACCCTGGGGATCGTCGGGGTGCGACCCTGAGACGGGTCCTCCCTGCGCAGGGCCGCCCGCTCCCTGGTCTCGGCCCTGCGGCGGAGCCTGGCCCGGGCGGCGGGCACGACGGCGAGGTGGGCGACGGCCACCCCGACCGCGTTCAGCAGGATCGAGTCGATGTCGACGACCTGTCCCGGCACCCCGGTCTGCAGCAGCTCGATGCCGAGGGAGAGCAGGGCCCCGGCGGTGACCGTACGGGCGAGGTCGGCGAGCGGGGAGACGGTGAGCCTGCCGCCCGCCATCGGCAGCAGGACACCCAGCGGCGCCAGCAGCGCCAGGCCCCCGCCGAGGCACCGGGCCGCCTGGGGCCAGCCGAGCGCGAGATCGGCTCGGATGCCCGCGAACGGACGCAGGTTGGCGGCGCTGACCCAGGGGACGTCCAGCGGGCGCAGGGTGATCCAGGCGACGAGCGCGAGGTGTGCGACGAGGAGGACACCTCCCGCCGCACGGACGCGGAATCCGGCGCTGCCGCCGCTCGAACCTTGACGCTGCACGACCCCCTAGACGCGGTACCCGGCGCGATCGGTTCCGCACCGGTGTGCCGCGGCGGCCCCCGAGGACGTGGGATGCGCCACGGCCGTGGAACCGCTCCCCCCCCGGGCCCGCGCCCGGCCGGGAAGGTGACCCGGGCCCTCAGGGCGTACCGACCTCCGTCGACATGGGCTGCCCGGTGCCCGGGTCCGAGCGGAGCTCCGCCGTGCACTCGTACCGCCTGAGCGGGTCCTCGCCGGGGCCGCCCAGCACCACCGAGCCGTCGCCCCCGGCGGCCGTGGAGTCGGCGAAGGTGCAGAGGATCTGGGCGAGGGCGTACCGCGTCAGCCGCTCGGGCGCCGTGGACAGCCGCAGGGTCTCCGCCGGCTCGCCCGCCCGGGGGCCGCTCACCGTCAGACCGGCCGGCACGTCCGTCTCGTACCCGGCCTCGTCCTCGGTGTCCGAGGGGTGCGCGGCGAGCTCGCCGAGCAGGTCCTGCGCCACCGGGACGCGCCGCTCCGTGTCCGGCGGGAGCGGTACGGAACGGGTGACCGGCGCCAGTTGCCCGGAGCAGAGCAGGTAGACCTGTACCGGAGCGCCGGACCCGCTCGGCCGGGCGGTGTCCGTGGCCGACAGGGAGCACCGCGCGCGTGAGGGGGCCGGGCCGAAGTCCGTGGGTACCTGGGTGGCCCGGATCCCGCAGCCCGCGAGCACGGCCGTCAGCGCGCCGGCCGCGAGCAGGCGCCGGACGGCGGGTCCGGGGTGTCCCCCTCGTCGTACGGTCATCCGCCGTTCCCCTCCGTGCCGTCGCCCTGCTCCTGCGCTATCAGAGCGGACGCGTCCCGGGGCAGCCGCAGGGTGAAGACCGCGCCGCCCTTCGCCGCGTTCGCCGCGGTGATGTCACCGCCGTGGATGTGGGCGTTCTCCAGGGCGATGGAGAGGCCCAGACCGCTGCCCTCGGAGCGGGGCCGGGAGGCGCTCGCCTTGTAGAAGCGGTCGAAGACGTGGGGCAGGACGTCCTCGGGGATGCCCGGGCCGTTGTCCTGCACCTCGATGACGAGGTCGTCGTCCCCGGTGCGCACGGAGACCCGCACCGGGGAGCCGCCGTGCTTGAGCGCGTTGCCGATGAGGTTGGCCAGGATGACGTCCAGGCGGCGCGGGTCGAGGCGGACGATGATGCCGCGCTCGGCGTCCAGCTCCACCGCGTCCAGCCAGGCGCGCGCGTCGATGCACGCGGTGATCTGGTCGGCGATGTCCACGTCGTCCAGGACCAGCCGGGCGGTGCCCGCGTCGAACCGGGTCACCTCCATGAGGTTCTCGACGAGGTTGTTCAGCCGGTGGGTCTCGCTCACGACCAGCCGCACGGCCTGCTCGATCATGGGTTCGAGGCCGCCGTCCTCGGCGTCCAGCTCGTCCTCCAGTACCTCCGTCACGGCGGTGATGGCCGTCAGGGGCGTACGGAGTTCGTGGGACATGTCGGCGACGAAGCGCCGGGACGCCTCCTCGCGGGCGCTCATGTCGTCGACCTTCTTCTCCAGGGACTCCGCGGCGCGGTTGAAGGTCCGGGACAGGTCGGCCAGTTCGTCCGTGCCGGACACCCGCAGCCGGGTGTCGAGCTTGCCCTCGCCCAGCCGGCGGGCCGCGATGCCCAGCCGGTGCACCGGCTTCAGCACGGTCGTCGCGGCGGCCTGCGCGAGCAGTGCCGCGCCGACGAGGGCGAGGCCGGTGGCGATCCCCAGCGACCAGGCGAGGGAGTTGAGGTCCTTCGCCTCCGGCTCCAGCGACTTCAGCATGTAGCCCGTCGGGCCGCCACCGATCACCTTCGCGCCGCCCACCAGGTACGGCTCGTCGCCGTCGACGACCCGCTGCCAGTACAGGTGGTAGGCGTGCTTGTTGCCGGAGGTGATCGGCTGCTCCTTGTTGACCGCCTTGCGCAGCGACGCGGGCACGTCCTCCAGCGTGAAGCCGTCCAGCGCCGCCGTGCCCGAGGTGCCCCGCACCGTCCGGCCGTCGGCGTCCTCGGCGACCAGCAGCACACTGAACAGGCGCCCGTCGTCCGTCATCTGCCGGGCCGCCACCGACAGCTGCTCCTGGGTCGGCCGCACCGGCAGCGTGCTCGCGTGGCTCTGCATCTCCCGCTCGAAGTCGTCCAGCGCGGCGTCCTGGGCGCGCGTCAGCACGGCCTCGCGGTTGAGCCAGTACGCGATGCCGGACGCCGACACCGCCGCCGTGAGCGCGACGAGCCCGAAGACGACCACCAGCCGCAGCCGCAGACTCGTGAAACGCAGCCCGGACCACACCCTCCCGCGCGCCGCGGACCAGCCGCGGAGCCCCCCTCGTCGCACTTCGGTCACTGAGGCGCGTCCAGCCGGTAGCCGACGCCGCGGACGGTGCGGATGAGGGTCGGGGACGACGGGACGTCCTCGACCTTGGCGCGCAGGCGCTGCACGCACGCGTCGACGAGCCGCGAGTCACCGAGGTAGTCGTGCTCCCAGACCAGCCGCAGCAACTGCTGGCGGGACAGGGCCTGTCCGGGGCGGCGGCTGAGCTCGAGGAGCAGCCGCAGCTCGGTGGGGGTCAGCTGGAGGTCCTCGCCGTTCTTGGTCACCGTCATCGCGGCGCGGTCGATCACCACGTTGCCGAAGGTCGCCGCGTCGTTGGCCTCGCGCTCCCCGCGCCGCAGCACGGCCCGGATGCGGGCGTCCAGCACCCGGCCCTGCACCGGCTTGACGACGTAGTCGTCGGCGCCCGACTCCAGGCCCACCACGACGTCGATGTCGTCGTTGCGGGCGGTCAGCAGGATGATCGGCAGCTGGTCGGTGCGCCGGATGCGTCGGCAGACCTCGAAGCCATCGATACCGGGCAGCATCACATCCAGAACGATCAGATCCGGTCGCTGCTCGCGCAGCAACTTGAGACCGTCCTCGCCGGAAGCGGCGGTGGCGACACGGTGTCCCTGGCGCGTCAGCGATAGCTCCAGGGCCGTGCGGATGGCGTCGTCGTCCTCGATCAGCAACAGGGAAGGCACGGGCTCATTCTGGCCCATGACATGGCGCTCCATCGACTGTCGGAGCGCTCCCACCCAGGACCCGCGCATACTCGTGCCGTTCGGGCAGCCGGACGGTTCTCCTCCGTGGCCGGCCAGGGCACGGCCGGGGCGGCCGCTGTGACAGGTCTGTGACAGACGGCAGACACGGTCATGAAGTGACCCCGGCAAGCTTTTCGGCACAGGCAAGGAGGCACCGCCCGAACCGACCACCGGGCGGCGCCGCCGAAGCACCGGAACGGAACTCCACGACGGGGGGCGCGAGATGAACACGCTGCACAGCACCAGTTCTGGCGCAGTGATCACGCGTCTCCACGACGTCGCGCGGAGCACCGAGAAGTCCGGTGCCGTGAGCGGGCGGGGGTGCGCTCGCGGCACCGGACGTCAGCACACCGTCCATGCGCAGCAAGGGCTTCAGCCCTACATGACGGTGGTTGACGGGTCCACGGGGGGAAGCACCGACGGGGGGACCCAGGGGGGACCGCACGGGGGAATCGCGTACGGGGAGGTCACGGGGGGCCGCTCCGGGGCGGGGACGGGGGACGCCGAAGCGGCGTTCACCGCCTACGTCCAGGAGCGCCGCGCCTCCCTGTACGCAACCGCCTACCACCTGACCGGCGACCGCTTCGAGGCGGAGGACCTGCTGCAGAGCGCCCTCTTCTCGACGTACCGGGCGTGGGACCGGATCAGTGACAAGGCCGCGGTCGGGGGTTACCTCCGCCGCACCATGACCAACCTGCACATCAGCGCGTGGCGCCGCCGCAAGCTGAACGAGTACCCGACCGAGGAGCTGCCGGAGACCGCCGGCGACACGGACGCGATGCGCGGCACCGAGCTGCGCGCCGTCCTGTGGCAGGCGCTCGCCCGGCTGCCCGAACTCCAGCGCACGATGCTGGTCCTGCGTTACTACGAGGGCCGCACCGACCCGGAGATCGCGGACATCCTCGACATCAGTGTCGGCACGGTGAAGTCCAGCATCTGGCGGTCGCTCCGCCGGCTGCGCGAGGACGAGGTCCTCAGCTTCGGCCGTGACGAGGAGGAGTCCTTCGGCGAGCTCGTCGCCTGAGAGCGGCGGGCCGCCCGAGGAACGGGGGGCCGCGGTGGCGCGGGGGAGCGCCGTCGCGTGTCCGGGGGGAACCGGGGGAACCAACGGGGTCCGGGGGGACCACGGGGGGCAACGGGGAAACGGGGGAGCAACACCCGAGGGGATCACGGGGCCGGGGGGTCACGGGGGGCCATGAGGGGGGCGACGGGGGGCCCACCACGGGGGTACGGGAATACGGGGGGACACGGGGAACACGGGGAAAACGGGGGATCACGAAAGAGCGGGACTGGAGGGCCGGGGGGCCGCACCAGTCCCGCTTCTCGTGCGCGCGTCCTACGCGACGGTCCCCGTGGGTGCGCCCGCCCCGTCCCCGGCGGCGGCCACGGCCAGCCGGCCCAGCGCCTCGTCCTTGTCGCACGCGTGGGCGCCCAGTTCCGTCTGCCGGGCCACGATCGAACGCTCCAGGCGCATCAGCCGCCAGCCGCGTCGCAGCAGGAAGGGCACCGACTTGCGGCCCTCCTTCAGGTCGCGCAGGAAACGGCGGCGGAAGGTGGTGACCGGGCCGCGGGTCAGGCAGAGCGCGTCGGCGAGCAGACCGGCCTCCCGGCAGCGGGCGGCTATCTCCGCGGCGAACACGCCCTCGGCGATGAACGCCGGCGTCCGCCCGATGTCCAGGCCCTCCTCGCCGGTGCGGGCGCTCAGCGAGATGTCGTACGTCGGCACGGTCGTACGGCCCGTCCGGCACAGCTCCTCGATCGCCGCGACCGCCGTGTCCGCGTCCCAGGACAGCGGGTGGTCCCAGTCGATGTCCGAACTCCCCGGCACGAGCGGCAGCGTCGGGTCGTCGGCCTCCTTGTAGAAGTCGTCCAGGCGCAGCACGGGCAGGCCGGAGAGGGCGGCGAGGAGGGACTTGCCGGACCCGGAGGGGCCGGACAGCAGGACGACCCGGGTCGGTGTCGGGAAAGGTGCGCTCACGAGAGTCCAGTGTGCGGCATCGCGCCACCGTGGCCGGGACAGCGGGTCGACGGTGGAGCGCACATCACATTTCAACTACCCTTCGTACCCGTACGCTCACGCAGCGCAGCAGAAGGTGGCAGCAGCGATGGCACGACACCCGGCTCCCCAGCCCCCCACCGTCCGGCGCGCCGCGCTGGCCGTCGCCACTGCGGGCATCGCCCTCGGGAGCGGTGCCGGTACGGCCGCGGCGGCCACCGGACCGGCCTCACCGACCTCGCCGATGGTGCAGGTCCGGCGGCTGGAGACCGGAAGGATCGACCCACAGGCCGCGCTCCGGGCGCTCGACACGAGCGTCCGGTACGTCCTGGGCTCGGTGGGGCGCGTCAAGCCCAACCCGATCGCGGGCACCCCGGTCGACGTGCTGAACAACGGCGTCGGCACCCAGGTCGCCGATTTCCAGCACCTCGACTCCAAGTCCCTGACGGGGCCGGTGGCCCAGGCCTCCTCGATCGGGGCCATCCCGGTGCTGTCGCAGCTGCCGGGGATGAGCGAGGGCCAGGGCCAGGGCTGAGCCCGGCCCGACGGGCGCAGGGGCCGTGGCCGCACCGCCCGGGCGGCGGGGGGTGCGGCTGTCGCGGCGCCGTGCGGTCTAGTACGACGATCCGGAGGCGCCCAGCGATCCCGTCGGGTGCCAGACCGTCTTCGTCTCCAGGAAGGCGGTCATGCGGGCGGTGCCCGGGGTCGCCGCCCAGTCGTCCACAGGCTGTGGACGCAGGACGCGCTTCAGGTTGTCCGCGGCCGCGATCTCCAGCTCCTTCGCCAGGGCCTCGTCCGCGCCGGCCAGGTCGACGGCGTTCACGTCCTGGTGTGCGGCGAGCGGGGCCGCGATCTCCGCCGTACGGCCGGAGAGGACGTTGACCACGCCACCGGGGACATCGGAGGTGGCCAGCACCTCGCCGAGGGAGAGCGCCGGGAGCGGGGACCGCTCCGAGGCGATCACCACGGCCGTGTTGCCGGTCGCGATCACCGGGGCGAGCACCGAGACCAGGCCCAGGAAGGACGACTCCTGCGGGGCCAGGACGGCGACGACGCCCGTCGGCTCGGGGGAGGACAGGTTGAAGTACGGGCCCGCGACCGGGTTGCCGCCGCCCACCACCTGAGCGATCTTGTCGGTCCAGCCCGCGTACCAGACCCAGCGGTCGATCGCCGCGTCGACCTGTACGGCCGCCTCGGACGCCGTCAGACCCTCCGCCTCGGCCACCTCGCGGACGAACTGCTCGCGCCGGCCCTCCAGCATCTCCGCGACGCGGTAGAGGACCTGGCCCCGGTTGTACGCGGTCGCGCCGGACCACGCCCCGAACGCCTTGCGGGCGGCCACCACCGCGTCCCGGGCGTCCTTGCGGGACGCCAGCGGAGCGTTGGCCAGCCATGTGCCTTCTCGGTCCGTCACCTCGTACACCCGGCCGCTCTCGGAACGCGGGAACTTCCCGCCGACGTACAGCTTGTAGGTCTTGAAGACGGACAGTCGTGCGTCAGACATCGAGGTACGCCTCCAGGCCGTGGCGGCCGCCCTCGCGGCCGAAGCCCGACTCCTTGTAACCGCCGAAGGGCGAGGTCGGGTCGAACTTGTTGAACGTGTTGGACCAGACGACACCCGCGCGCAGCTTGTTCGCCACGGCCAGGATCCGGGAGCCCTTCTCCGTCCAGATGCCGGCGGAGAGCCCGTACGGGGTGTTGTTGGCCTTCGCGACGGCCTCGTCCGGGGTGCGGAAGGTGAGGACCGACAGGACCGGGCCGAAGATCTCGTCACGCGCGACGGTGTGCGCCTGGGTGACGCCTGTGAAGAGCGTCGGCGCGAACCAGTAGCCCGACGAGGGCAGCTCGCACTCGGGGGACCAGCGCTCGGCGCCCTCGGCCTCGCCCTGGTCGGCGAGCGCGGTGATACGGGCGAGCTGCTCGGCGGAGTTGATGGCGCCGATGTCCGTGTTCTTGTCGAGCGGGTCGCCCAGGCGGAGGGTCGTGAGCCGGCGCTTCAGCGCGTCCAGCAGCTCGTCGTGGATCGACTCCTGCACCAGCAGGCGGCTGCCCGCGCAGCACACCTGGCCCTGGTTGAAGAAGATGCCGTTGACGATGCCCTCGACGGCCTGGTCGAGCGGGGCGTCGTCGAAGACGATGTTGGCGCCCTTGCCGCCCAGCTCCAGGGTGAGCTTCTTGCGGGTGCCCGCGACGGTGCGCGCGATCTCCTTGCCGACGGCGGTGGAGCCGGTGAAGGCGACCTTGTTCACGTCCGGGTGCGCGACGAGCGCGGCGCCCGCGTCTCCGTAGCCCGGGAGGATGTTCACGACGCCCTTGGGCAGGCCCGCCTGGCGGCAGACGTCCGCGAAGAAGAGGGCGGACAGCGGGGTCGTCTCGGCGGGCTTCAGGACGACCGTGTTGCCGGTCGCCAGGGCCGGGGCGATCTTCCACGCCAGCATGAGGAGGGGGAAGTTCCACGGGATGACCTGGCCCGCGACGCCCAGTGGCTTCGGTGCCGGGCCACTGTGCCCGTCCGTCGTCACCCGGCCGAACCCGGCGTGCTCCAGCTTGTCGGCCCAGCCCGCGTAGTAGAAGAAGTGCGCGGCGACCAGCGGCAGGTCGGCGTCCCTCGTCTCCTTGATGGGCTTGCCGTTGTCCAGCGTCTCCAGGACGGCGAGCTCGCGGCTGCGCTCCTGGATGATGCGGGCGATGCGGAAGAGGTACTTGGCGCGCTCGGTGCCCGGCAGCGCGGACCAGGTCGCGAAGGCCTTGCGGGCGGCCCGTACGGCGCGCTCCACGTCCGCCTCGCCGGCCCGCGCCACCTCGGAGAGGACCTCCTCGGTGGCGGGGGCGACCGTCTTGAAGACCTGGCCGTCGGCCGCCTCGGCGAACTCGCCGTCGATGAACAGGCCGTAGGAGGGCGCGATGTCGACGATCGAGCGGGACTCGGGGGCCGGTGCGTACTCGAACGGGGATGAGGATGAGGATGCGGGTGCCATGGTGATCAGTCCACCGTCACGTAGTCGGGGCCGGAGTAGCGGCCGGTGGCCAGCTTCTGACGCTGCATCAGCAGGTCGTTCAGGAGCGAGGAGGCGCCGAAGCGGAACCAGTGGTTGTCCAGCCAGTCCGCGCCCGCGGTCTCGTTGACCAGGACCAGGAACTTGACGGCGTCCTTGGAGGTACGGATGCCGCCGGCCGGCTTCACCCCGACCTGGACGCCGGTCTGCGCGCGGAAGTCGCGCACGGCCTCCAGCATCAGCAGGGTGTTCGCGGGGGTCGCGTTGACGGCGACCTTGCCGGTCGAGGTCTTGATGAAGTCGGCACCGGCCAGCATGCCGAGCCAGGAGGCGCGGCGGATGTTGTCGTACGTCGACAGCTCGCCGGTCTCGAAGATGACCTTCAGCCGGGCGCTCGTCCCGCAGGCCTCCTTCACGGCGGTGATCTCGTCGTACACCTTCAGGTAGTCGCCCGCGAGGAACGCCCCGCGGTCGATGACCATGTCGATCTCGTCCGCGCCCGCGGCGACGGCCTCCCGGACGTCGGCCAGCTTCACGGCGAGGGAGGCGCGGCCCGCCGGGAAGGCGGTGGCGACCGAGGCGACCTTCACGTCCGAACCGGCGACGGCCGCCCTGGCGGCGGGCACCATGTCGGGGTAGACGCAGACCGCGGCCGTGGCCGGGGCGGTGCGGTCGGTCGGGTCGGGGCGGACCGCCTTGGCGCCGAGCGCCCGGACCTTGCCCGGGGTGTCCGCGCCTTCCAGCGTCGTCAGGTCGACCATCGAGATGGCGAGGTCGATCGCGTACGCCTTGGAGGCCGCCTTGACGGAACGCGTGCCGAGCGACGCGGCACGCGCCTCCAGGCCGACCGCGTCGACACCGGGCAGCCCGTGCAGGAAGCGGCGGAGCGAGCTGTGCGAGGCGGTCACGTCGGTGAGTGCGTGTACGGCTTGCTTGGGGGACGTGGGCATGGTCACCAGCCGAGCATATCTACGCGCGTAGCGGTCTGTACAGGCCCCGAAGCCGGCCGGGAGGGGCGCGTGCGCGGGCCCGCCGCGGTCCGCCGCGGTTCGTGCGCCGGCGGGGGACGGGGCCGGTGGGAGCCGGGCGGCCCTCCGCGCGCACCGCCTACGGGGTCCGGCGCGGTCGTCGGGCAGAATCGGAACCATGAGCAGCCCCGACCACCAGCCGACCGCGCCGGAGCCCGCGGAACCGGCGAAACCCGCGGAACCGGAGACCGGGACATCCGCGGCGTCCGGACAGGCCGATCACCGCGAGGGCGACCCCGCCGACAGCGGGAAGGCCGCGGCACGGGCCGCAGCACCCGGGAAGCCCCACCGCAGCAGGGCCGCCGGGTCCACGAGGCAGCCCTCGACGCCGCCCTCGGCCCCGGCGGCGTCCGGGCCCTCGGCCGAGCCCACCCGGCCCGCGGAGGCCGCGTCGTCCGCTCGGCCCACGCAGCCCGCACAGCCCTCCGAGCCCGTCCACAAGGACCGGGTCCACCGTTCGACCGGCGGTGTCGTGGGCGGCACCCTGCTGCTGGTCATCCTGGTCTGGCTCGGGGGCGACGCGATCGTCACGGGACAGGGCCGCACGCCCTGGCTGGGGCTCGCCGCGCTGCTGTTCGTCGTGCCGCTCGTGACCGCCTTCTCGGTGCGGCCGGCCGTGTTCGCCAACGACGACCGGCTGCGCGTCCGCAACCCGTTCCGCGTGATCGTGCTGCCCTGGGCGACGGTCGTCTCGCTGCGCTCCCGGTACACCAACGAGGTGGTCGACAGCGCCGGCACCAAGTACCAGCTCTACGCCGTCCCCGTCTCGCTGCGCGCCCGCAACCGTGCCCAGCGGCGGCAGGCGCTCGCCGACGCCAGACCGTCCGCCCGGGCGGACAGCAGCGGGCGCACGTCGCTGGAGTCCCGGCCCGAGCGCGCCGCGGCCGACCGGACCATGCAGGAACTGCGTGAGCTGTGCGAGGCCCGGGCCAAGGCGCCGGGCTCGCAGGGCGAGCCGAGCGCCCGCTGGTCCTGGGAGGTCATGGGCCCCTCGATCGCGGGCGCCGTGCTGCTGGTCATCCTGCTGGTGACGGGCTGAGCCACGCCGTGCGCGAAGCCCCGGTCCGGAGAACGGTCCGGGGCTTC
>NZ_JAVRHI010000298.1:0-36764 GCF_034105845.1 Streptomyces sp. CRN 30
GCCCCCCGGGCGTTCGTCGCCTACGTCGCCCTCACCGTCGTCGACCTGCTGCTGCGGCCCGGTTTCCTGCGCCCGGCCGGACAGCCCGGGACCGGGCCGGACGGGCCCCGGCCGCTGCCGCCGGTCCTCGGTGCGCCG
This sequence comes from Streptomyces sp. CRN 30, assembly GCF_034105845.1. Classification (NCBI taxonomy): domain Bacteria; kingdom Bacillati; phylum Actinomycetota; class Actinomycetes; order Kitasatosporales; family Streptomycetaceae; genus Streptomyces; species Streptomyces sp. CRN 30. Next base: position 139 of record NZ_JAVRHI010000298.1, read on the forward strand.
ATCGGCGCGGTCGCCGCCTTCCTCGGCGTGGGCGGCAGCGTCATGACCGTCCCCGCGATGCGGCGGGCCGGGCACACCATGGGGGTGGCCGCCTCGCTGGCCAATCCCCTCACCTTCGCCATCGCCCTCCCGGCCGCCGCCGTCTCGCTGGCAGGTGCCGGACCCGCCGCCCTCTCCGGCGCCCACGCCCACCTGGTGGGCCTCGTCGACACCGGCGCGGCCGCGGCGCTGCTGCTCGGGGCGCTGCCGGTGATCGCGGTGCTGCGGCGGCGCCCGCCCCGCATCCCCGACCGCGCCCACTCCTGGGCCTACGTCGCCCTGCTCGTCCTGGTCGCCGCCGCGATGCTGCCGACGGCCTGACCACCCGCCCCGCCGGGTCCCGCGTTCGGGCAATCGGATGGAGCCGGACGGCCCCGCCGGTGCCGTCCCCCGGTGTCGGCCACGCCGGGTGCCAGGGTCGGACCATGGAAATCGGCTACAAACTGGCCTCCGAGGCATTCGGTCCCGAAGAACTGATCCGGCAGGCGGTCCGCGCCGAGGCGGCGGGCTTCGACTTCGTGGAGATGAGCGACCACTTCCACCCCTGGCTCGACCTCCAGGGCCACTCCTCCTTCACCTGGACGGTGCTCGGCGCGATCGCCGCCAGGACCGAACGCATCGGGCTGGTGACCGGCGTGACCTGCCCGACGATCCGCTACCACCCGGCGATCGTCGCGCAGGCCGCGGCGACCCTCGCCCTGGTATCCGGCGGCCGCTTCGTCCTCGGGGTCGGCTCCGGCGAACGCCTCAACGAACACGTCGTCGGCCGCGGCTTCCCCGACACCGTCCGGGAGCGGCACGAGCTGCTCCGCGAGGCTCTGGAGATCATCCGCCTGCTGTGGCGCGGCGGCTACCGCTCCTACGAGGGCAAGCACCTGCGGCTCGCCGACGCCCGGGTCTTCGACCTGCCCGCGGAGTCCCCGCTGATCGCCGTCGCCGCCAGCGGCCCCGACTCCGCGCGCATCGCCGCGGAACTGGGCAACGGGCTCTTCGCCACCGAGGACAAGGCGTCGATCGTGCGGCACTACCGGACCCACGGCGGCTCAGGACCCGGGTACGCGGAGGTGCCCATGGCCTGGGCCGAGGACGAGACGAGCGCCGCGCGGGAGGCGCTGCGCACCTCGCGGTGGGCGCTCACCGGCTGGAAGGTGATGAGCGAACTCCCCAACCCGGTCAACTTCGACGCGGCCACGACCACCGTCCGCCTGGAGGACGTCCTCGAGAAGTTCGCCTGCGGCCCCGACCCCGAGCGCTACGTGTCGGCCGCCCAGAGCTACGTCGACGCCGGGTTCGACCGGCTGGTCATGCAGAACGCGGGCCCCGACCCCGACGGCTTCATCGACTTCTATCAGAGCGAACTCGACGGGCGCCTGCGTGGCCTGCGGCCCTCCGCTGACACTTCCTGACCCGCCGGGGCGTCGGGGGCGTCGGGGGGGGGCTACACGCTTTGGGCCCCGGTGGCGAGCGGCGGGACCGCCGGCACCTCCAGGGCGTTCTCGATGTCCTCGGCGGTCATCCGGAACCGCTCCGGGTAGGCCGCGGGGCTGGTGCGGCGGGCGGGTTCGGTGGTGCGCCACATGTAGAGGCAGCGCGGGCACTGGAGGACCTGCCAGACGCCGGGCACGGGGGAGTGGGCGACGGTACGGACCGCACCGTCGGTGCAGCGCGGGCAGACGTCGTGGCCGGCCGGCGCGGAGTGGGTGGTCATGAGCTGCGGAGTCCTTTCCGTGGACGTAAGACGTGAGCGGGGAGATCAGCGGGAGGCCAGCAGAGTGCGCAGCCGCGCGGCCCACTCGGCGGTCTCCGGCAGGTCCTTGACGGGCGTACCGAAGTTGCCGCGTACGTCGGGGGCGACCGGCGTCGTCGCATCGATGATCATCTTGCTGGTGACACCGGCCGGCGCGGAGGCGGGCGCCAGCTCCACCACCGAGAGGTTCGGCAGGACCAGGACGTCCTCGCGCGGGTTCACCTTCGCGGACTGCGCCCACATCACCTGCGGCAGGTCGAACGGGTCCACGTCCTCGTCGACCAGGATGACCTGCGAGACGTAGCCCAGGCCGTGCGGCGTGGTCATGGCGCGCATCCCGACCGCCTTGGCGAACCCGCCGTACCGCTTGGCGGTGGAGATGATCACCAGCAGGCCGTGTGTGTACATCGCGTTCACGGCACGCACCTCGGGGAACTCCGCGCGCAACTGCTTCAGCAGCGGCACGCTGGTGTTGGGGCCCACCAGGTAGTCGCACTCGGTCCACGGCATGCCGAGGTAGAGGGACTCGAAGACGGGCCGGGTGCGGTACGAGATCCGCTCGACGCGGATGACCGGCATGCGCCGGCCGCCGGAGTAGTGGCCGGTGAACTCGCCGAACGGCCCCTCGATCTGCCGGACCCGGGACTCGATGACACCCTCGATGACGACCTCGGCGCCCCAGGGGACGTCAAGACCGGTGTGCGGGGCGGTGGCGATCGGCATGGGGGCGCCGCGCAGGGCGCCCGCCATCTCGTACTCGGACTGGTCGTAACGGAGCGGCATGCCGGCGACGATCGGGATCACCGGGTCGTTGCCGAGAGTGATCGCGACGGGCAGGTCCTCGCCGCGCTCCTCGGCGGTGCGCAGGTGCTGCGCGATGTCGTGCACCGGCACCGGTTGCAGCGCGAGCCGGTCGCGGCCGATGACCTCCATGCGGTACGTGCCGAGGTTCTGCTTGCCGAAGTGGTCCGGGTCGGCCGGGTCCCGGGAGACCACGGCGGCCTTGTCGAGATAGAAGCCGCCGTCGCCGTCGTTGAGCCGGAACAGCGGCAGCACCTCGAAGAGGTCGACGTCGTCACCGGTGAGGGTGTTCTCCTGCCAGGGTGCGTCGGCGCGGCGCTCGGGGGCGACGGGAAAGGCGTCCCAGCGGCGGGCGAACTCCTCGACCTGCTCCCGCGGCGAGGTCTCCTTCGGCAGGCCGAGCGCGAGGGCGTGGTTGCGCCAGGAGCCGTGCACGTTCATCGCGATCCGGGCGTCGGTGAACCCCTTGACCCGGTCGAACCAGAGGGCCGGCGCGCCGTCGCCGATACGGCCCGCGGCGTTGGCCGCCGCCGCGATGTCGGGCTCGGGCAGGACCTCGTCGGGGATCCGCAGCAGCTGTCCCTCCTTCTCCAGCGTGTCGAGGAACGCGCGCAGATCGTCGTACGGCATGGGGGATCGTCTCCTTGAGGTGCGAGGTGGTGCGAGGTGGTGCGGGACGGTGGGAGGCGGTGCGGGGCCCGGTGGGGTCAGGACGCCCGGGGCGGGCCGTCGAGGCGGGCGGCGCGCAGGCCGTCCCAGCGACGGGCGCCCGCCGCCGGCAGGTCCAGCTGGTCGAGGACGCGGGAGACGATGTGCTCCACGATGTCGTCGACCGACTCCGGCCGGTTGTAGAAGGCGGGCATCGGCGGGACTATGCGGGCGCCCATGCGGGCGAGGGCCAGCATGTTCTCCAGGTGGATCTCGCTGAGCGGCGTCTCGCGGGGGACCAGCACCAGCGGCCGGCGCTCCTTCAGCGTGACGTCCGCGGCCCGGCCGACGAGCCCGTCCGCGTACCCGGCGCGGATACCGGCCAGGGTCTTCATGGAACACGGCACGACGACCATCCCGTCGGTGCGGAACGACCCGGAGGAGATCGTCGCGCCCTGGTCGTCCGGCGGGTGCGCCACGTCGGCCAGCGCGGCCACCTCCCGCATCGTGCGGCCGGTCTCCAGCTCCACGGTGGCCCGTGCCCAGCGGCTCGCGACGAAGTGGGTCTCGACGTCCGGCAGCGCGGCGAGCCGCTCCAGCAGCCGGACCCCGAAGGGAGCGCCGGTGGCCCCTGTCATCGCCACGGTCACCCGCACGGCACACCTGTTTCTTTTCGGTCATCGTTCTGGTGGTTCCCTCTCACGCTAGGAGCAGCTGGGAGGCCGGCGCGGTACGCTGGGGACACACCATGGGGAATATCGGACACAACCCGACGGCCACCATCACCGACGTGGCGTACCGCCCGGCGCTCACCGCGCCCATCGGGATGGACGTGGTCGACTTCGCCGAGCTGCGGGCCCGAGGCCTGCGCCGCGGCATCGACCTCTCCGGCCCGCAGCGCCCGGACTTCCACCACCTCATCCACGTCCGCCCCGGCTCGGCGCCGCTGCCCCACACCGTGGACTTCACCCGGTACGACGTCCCGCCGGGCGGCTGGCTGTGGGTCCGCCCCGGACAGGTCCACCAGTACGGGGCCGGACCCGAGGGGCCCTGGGAACTCGCGGACGGCGTCATCGTGATCTGGCGGCCCGGCTTCGTCCCCGACGACCCGCCGGACACCGCAGGACCGCTCCTCCCGGCCGGCCCGCGCGCCCCGCTGGTGGACCTCGCCCGCGCCCACCTCGTCACCGAGTACGCCGACCTCGGCGCGATGCCGCTGGAGGCGCACAACAGGGCGCTGCGGATGCTGCTCTCGCTCCTGCTGCTGCGCCTCGCCCACGCCGTGCCGGGGGCCGCGACGGGGGAGCGGGGCCCCGACGACGGCCCGTTCGCCCGCTACCGGGCGGCGGTGGAACGCGACTTCGCCCGCACCCACCGCGTCGCCGACCACGCCGCCGCCCTCGGCTACAGCGTCCGCACCCTCACCCGCGCCGTCCACGCCGCCACCGGGACGACCGCCAAGGCCTACCTCGACGCCCGCATCGTGCTGGAGGCCAAACGCCTGCTGGTCCACACCGACGCCACCGCCGCCGACGTGGCCCGCCGGCTGGGCTTCACCGACCCCAGCGACTTCGGTACGTTCTTCCGCCGCCACGACGGCCGCACACCACTGGAGTTCCGGGCGGCGGCCCGGGGAACGGCCTGACGGCCGCCGGCACGCCCGCGGCCCGTCGCGGTCAGGCCGTCCCCCCGGCGGCCGGGAGGTCGAGGGTCAGCCGCCAGCCGCCGTCCGGGGTGGGGCCCGACCCGACGTGCCCGCCGAGGAGTTCGGCGCGCTGACGGAGGCCGACCAGGCCGTGGTGGGCGCCGGGCAGCGGCAGGGCGGGCTGGTCCGGCGCCGAGTTGGTGACCGTGACCCGTACCGTGCCGTCCACGACACCGACGCTGATGGCCGCCGTGGTGCCGGGCGCGTGCTTGCGTACGTTGGTCAGCGCCTCCTGCACCGTGCGGTAGACCGTGCGCTGCACATTGGGCGGCAGGTTCGCGGGCAGGTCGGTCCGCAGCTCGGCGTCGATCCCGCTGCCCTCGACGAGCCGGGGAAGCTCCGCCAGCGACGGCTGGGGCGTCAGCTCCGAGGGTCTGCCGCCCGAGGCGCGCAGGACACCCACCATGTGCCGTAGCTCGTCCAGGGTCTCCACGCTCAGCAGCCGGATCGTCGCCCCCGCCTGTCTGGTCTCCGCGTCCCGCCCGGCCACCTGGAGGGCGCCCGCCCGGACGGCGATGAGACTGACCTGGTGCGAGACGACGTCGTGCATCTCCCGGGCGAGCTGCGCGCGTTCCCTGGCCAGCACGTTCTGCGCCCGCAGCTGCCGCCCGCTCTCCCGGACCACGGAGATCTCCGACAGCCGCAGCGCCAGCTCGCGCCGCGCCTGCACCAACTGCTCGAGGAACACCGGCGCGGCGGCCGTCGCCAGACTGTACGTGACCATGACCAGGTCGAACGGGTCCGACAGATCCGCGAACCGAGGCTCGGGCCACGACCACGCGGTGATGTCGCACGCCGCGTAGGCCAGGGCACAGGCGGCCAGCAGCGACCGGCGCCGGGTCAGGGACGCCAGCGTGTACAGGGCGGCCAGGGTGGCGAACACGGCGTCCGTGACGAGGGTGGCGGGCAGGGCCAGCAGGAACGTCGGCAGCGGAAGCCGGCGCCGGAACGGCAGGACGACCACGGCCAGCAGCGCGCACACCACCGGCGTACGGTCCTCGAAGTCGACGTGGACGCACACGTCCAGCATCGAGGCGACGATCACCGCCGTGTCCGTGACCGACGCGGTCAGCGGCAGCCGCGCCTTCATCCGCCCCGCCTCCTCCCGCCGCGCGGCGGGGCGAGCAGCCCGGCGCGGTCGGCGATCAGGGCCGCCTGCACCCGGCTGCCGACCCGCAGTTTGGCGAGGAGCGCGCTGACGTGGTCCTTGATCGTGCTGGTGCTCAGGTGCATGCGGTCGCCGATGCCCGCGTTGGACAGCCCCTGCGCCAGATGGACCAGGACGTCGCGCTCACGGCCGGTCAGCCGCTCGACGGCCCGCACCGCCGCCTCCCCGGGCCGCCGGTCCAGGTAGTCGCCCACCACCGCCCGGGTCACCTTCGACGACAGCACGACCCCGCCGTCCGCCAACGACCGTACGAGATGCGGCAGAAGCTCGGGGTCGGTGTCCTTCAGCAGGAACCCGGCGGCCCCCGACCGCAGCGCGGTCTCCACGTACTCGTCCATGTCGAACGTCGTCAGCATCCCCACCACCGGCGGCCGCGGCAGCCGCCGCAGCGCGGCGAGGACGGTGAGCCCGTCGACGTCCGGCATCCGGATGTCCAGCAGCACCACGTCCGGGGACGACTCCCGCACGGCGGCCACCGCCCGCCCGCCCGGCACCGCCCCGACGACCTCGATGCCCTCCGCGGAGTCCAGGATGTGCGTGAACCCCGTACGGACCAGGGCCTCGTCGTCGACCACCAGTACCCGGATCACCTGTGTCCCGCCCGTCGTCGCCGGACCACCTCGGACCTCTACGACGCGCACGGCCGCCACCGGGTTCCCCCGCCCGGCCCGCCACCCGGCGGGGGCCGCTCCGGTCCCCCGGCGGACCGGTCCCGGCTGTCCGGTCGATGGCCGGCCGCGGCCGTGGCGCCGACGCTGGAGCACATGACACCGGACACGACCCCGGCCCCGACACCCGCCCCCGCCACGGCCCCGCCGACGAGCCGTCCCGCTCCCGGCCCCCGCGCCCCGGCCCCCGCCCGGCTCGTCGGCGTCGACCTGGCGCGGGGCCTCGCCGTCCTCGGCATGTACGCCGCGCACGTCGGCCCCGACCCCACCGTCGGCGGCCCGCTCGGCTTCGTCCTGGAGCTGGCCCGCGGCCGTTCCTCCGCCCTCTTCGCCCTGCTGGCGGGGTTCTCGCTGGTGATCCTCACCGGCCGCCCGCACCCCCGTGCCGGACGCGCCGGACGACGGGCCGCCGGCCGGGTCGTGATCCGCGCGCTCGTCCTGATCCCCCTCGGCTTCGCGCTCACCGCCCTGGACACCGACGTCGACGTGATCCTCGCCTGCTACGGCGTGCTCTTCCTGATGGTCCTCCCGCTGCACCGCCTGGGGGCCGGCGCGCTCGCGGCCGTCGCCGCCGCCGGGGCGCTCGCCATGCCCCCGCTCCTCCTCGCCGTCCGGCGGACGATCGAGGAGGGCGAGTGGGCCAACGCCGTCATCGCGAGCGACCCCCTGGCCCGGCTCAGCGGCACGGACGGCGTCCTCGAACTGCTCTTCACCGGCGAGTACCCCGTGCTCACCTGGATGCCGTTCATGGTCGCGGGCATGGCGCTGGCCCGCCTCGACCTCACCCGGCCGGGCGTCCGCGCCCGGCTCGCCCTGACCGGCGCCGCGCTCGCCGTCCTCGGCCACGGCGGGTCCTGGCTGGCCATGCGCCTGGTTCCCGGCGCGCACGCCGCCGTGGCCGCCGCCACCGACGGCGGCGCACCGTCCTCCGCCTGGTGGTCCGACGGCGTGGGCGATCTCGTCGACGGCGCCCCGGACGCCTGGCTGCTGGTCGCCGCGCCGCACAGCCAGACGACCTTCTCCGTCCTCGGCAGCACGGGCGTCGCGCTCCTCACCGTGGCCGCCTGCCTGACGGTCGCGCACCGGATGCCCCGCCTCACCCGCCTGGCCACGCCCGTCACCGCCGTCGGCACGATCGCCCTGACCGCCTACGTCGCCCACATCCTTGCCCTGAGCGTCCTCGGCACGGCGGCGGAGACGGGTCCCGCGCTGGTCGCGCTCGCCGCGTTCGGCGCCACCGCGATGCTGTCGGCCGTCCTGTGGACCCGCCGCTTCCGCCGCGGCCCGCTGGAGTACCTGCTGCACACCGCGACCCGCCCGGCGGACCTGCTCCCCTGAGGGGGCGTGCGTCAGCCGAGCCCGGCGGCCAGCTCCCCGAGGAGCCGGGCCGCCGGTGCCGGGTCGACCAGCCACTTGAGGTGGCTGCCGGGCAGCGTGCGTACGTCGTAGGGGTTGTCCGGGGTCAGCGCGTCGCCCTCCCTGATGAGGCGGTCCTGGAGCGCCAGGGGCATGCTCATGTCGTCGGCCAGGCGCACGTACGTCTTCGGGATCCGGCCCCACGTGTCGGCCCGCGCCCGGTCGGCGGAGGTGCCGGCGTCCAGGTTCTCGTCGGGCTGGAAGGTGTTGAGGAAGGTCAGGAACTCCTCGTCGGTGCCGTCGGCGAGGAAGGCCGTCCTGAACGCGTCGAGGGCCCGGGGGTCGGCGGTGCGGAAGTTGACCCGGAGCAGCCCGAGGGCGGCCGGGTCACCGGCCGCCGCCAGGACCAGGGAGGCGCTGTCCACCGAGGCCATCTCCGGCTCGGCGTAGTAGGCGCCGACATCGAGCGCGACCGGGCACCAGGCGGAGACGTAGACGATGCGGTCGATCAGGTCCGGGCGCGCGTTGGCCGCGGCGGTGGCCGTGACCCCGCCGCGGCTGTGCGAGACGAGGACCACCGGACCGTTGGCCTTGGCCCGTTCCAGGACGCCGATCAGGTGCGCGGCGTTGTCGGCGAGGGTGACCCCCTTGATCGCGCCGGGCGCGGCGGCGAGTCCTTCGAGGTCCTGCGGCGCCTGGTAGGCCCGCGAGTAGGTCGCGCCGAAGCCGTGGCCCGGCAGGTCGACGGCGGCCGAACGGTGCCCGAGGAGACCCAGTTCGGCCTGGAGCGGCGCGAACGAGAAGGAGTTCGCGAAGGCTCCGTGGACCAGTACGAACGTCGGCTGTGTGCGAGTACTCAATTTTCTGCCCCCGTGGCATCGGTGTCGTGCGACCGGGAGCGGCGCGTGGTCCCGCCCCCCCCGGACGGGACTCTACGCAAGGGAAGATCACGGCGGAAGATCACGGCTTCGACCCGCCGCCGGCCCTCCGCGCGCCCGAGCCTCGCCGACGCCTGGGCGGTCCGGGCCGGGCAGCGCGCCGGCCGCCAGGAAGTATGTGACGGCGCAGGTGAACCGGCCCCTCCGCGCCGACTCGCCCAGGTGCGCAGGTCCATGACGTTGTCGACCGCCGACGCGTCGCGCACCACGAGGGTCCGGGCCTCCACCCCCGAGACGCCGGTCGGCCCGCGGTCGGTGAGCAGCCCGGCGGGCCGGCGCGACGCGGCCGCCGGGGCGGACCACCCGGACCAGTTCGTCCAGGACCCGGCCGGGATCGGCGACGTGCTGCACGACCCGGTCCGCCCAGGCGCCGCCGAACCGGTCCGGCCCGAACGGCAGCCGGTGCGCGTCCGCGACGACGGCCTCCAGGAACGACGTGCCGGGCACCGCCCGCAGCGACTCCCGCAGCCGCCGCTTGCAGGCGGCGTGGAACGGCTCCGCGCTCAGCCGGTTTAGGAGCGACGCCGACACGCCGGGGTCGGCCTGCGCGTCCACCGAGGTGAAGCCGTGCGCCATGTGCTCCGGGCGGTCCGCGTCCATGGGGGCACGCCGGCCGCGGCGCGGGAGGCCGTGGCCGTCACTCGGGCCGGGCGGGTGCCTTCCAGCCCAGCGCGGGGCCCAGCCGTTCGGCGATGTCGGTGAGGATCTGCTCGTAGTCCTCCTCGTCGAAGGTGAAGGGCAGCGCGAACGCGACCTCCTCGACCTCCCGGAACGCGGCGTGCTCCCGCAGCCGCTCCGCGATCTGCTCCGAGGTGCCCACCAGATCCGGGGCGAACAGCAGCCGGGCCGGCCCCTGCGGCTCCGCGGTCCTGGGGAGTCTCTTCGCCGCGTACTCCTCGTACTTGGCGCGCTGCGCGGCGCCGGCGGAGTCGGTGGGGATCACCACGAGACCCTGGGAGACCCGGGCCGCCTCCCCGTCGGGGTGGGCGGCGCGGAAGGCGCGGATGTGGGAGAGCTGGACGGCGGCGAAGTCCGTGGACTCCTCGGCCTTGACCACGCTGCTGGTGAGCAGGTTCATCCGGTTCTCCCCGGCCCAGCGGGCCGAGCGCAGGCTGCCGCCGCCGTACCACATACGGGCGCGCAGCCCGGGGCTGTGCGGCTGCACCCGGTCGGAGAAGACCTCGATGCCCTCCGTGCCGCGGAACCCCGTGGCGGGCTCGCCGGAGACGTGCCCGAGCAGGCGCCGCACCCGCTCGTAGCCGAACTCCTCGCTGTCGGCGGTGTCGGGGTACAGGGCGTCCCGGACCCGCTCGTAGTGCATCGGGGGGCCGGTGCTCACCCCGGGGTTGAGGCGCCCGCCGGACAGGAGGTCGACCGTCGCCCAGTCCTCCGCGAGCCGCAGCGGGTTCTCCCAGCCCAGCGGGGTCACGGCCGTCCCCAGCTCGATCCGGTCGGTGCGCTGGGTGGCGGCGGCGAGGACCGCTACCGGTGAGGCGATGCCGTACTGGAGATGGCGGTGGCGGACCCACGCGCTGTCGTAGCCGAGGCGCTCGCCCAGCTCGATCACGCGCAGGGTGGACTCGTGCCCGCGGGCCGGGTCGTCCTCGTCGAACAGCCCGATCGTGAGGAACCCCAGCTTCCGCAGTGGCCTGCCGTTCATCTCCACCGACTCCCGCCCGCTCCGGCCCGTACGGACCCGTCGTCACTCGCCTACGAAGATCAGATTACGCGGCGCCGCCCCGCGTCCGTTTCCGTGCCGCCGTGCGGGGGACTCAGCGCGCATGAGCATGAAGCCAGGCCGCCGGCTGATGCGGCAGAACCGAATCCTTCGGCTGCTGGACGCGCTGGAACGTGATTCCAGGGCGGACGCGGTCGTCAACGCGCTGGGCAGAGGCGTGCAGGCGCTGCCGCTGGGGTCCGCCCGGGACCTGCTGCACGGCCGGTGGCTGGGACACCCGCTGCACCCGATGTCCGTGCAACTGCCGATCGGCTGCTGGATGTCCGCCGCCGTGCTGGACCTGCGGCGGGGCCGCTCGCGGGAGGCGACGCTGCTGGTCGGCGTCGGGCTGGCCGCCGCCGCGCCCGCCGCCGCGTCGGGCGCCGTCGACTGGGCGGAGCTGCACGAGGAGCAGAAGCGCGTCGGACTGGTCCACGCCCTGGCCAACGTCACGGCCGTCGGCCTCTACGGCGTCTCCCTCGTCCGCCGCCTCCAGGGCCGGACCGGGTCCGGGCGGGCGTACGGCTTCCTCGGGCTGACCGCGGTCGGGCTGGGCGGCATGCTGGGCGGGCACATGGCCTACCGCCAGGCGGCCGGCGCCAACCACGCGGAGGAGGTGTCGCACCTCGTCACGGAGGGCTGGCACCGGGTCGGTGCCGTCGCCGACTTCCCCGCAGGGCAGCCGGTGCGGCGCGTCGTGGACGACGTGCCGGTGCTGGTCGTGCGCGAGACCGGGGGCACCGTCCACGCGCTGGCCGAACGGTGCAGCCACCTCTCCGGACCGCTGGCCGACGGCGCGGTGGCCGACGGCTGCGTCACCTGTCCGTGGCACGGCAGCGTCTTCCGGCTCTCCGACGGCTGGAACGTACGCGGTCCGGCCACCGCCCCGCAGCCCGCCTTCGAGACCCGCATCGCCGACGGCCACGTGGAGGTGCGGCTGCCGGGCGACGGCGAGAGCCTCGCCCGGGACCTGGAGGCGGCCCTGGCGGCCGCGTCACCGGACGGCCGCGGGTCAGGCCCGGACCTGCACTGAGAGTGCCCCCGCGCGCGGTGACCGTTTCCGCGGCCGATGGCCGCGGCGGACCGGGCGCGTGCGCGGAAGGCCGTCAGGGCCGTCCCGGTTCCGGGGCCGCCTCCGGCAGCAGCCGGGACCGGATCAGCTCACCGATCCGGTCCTGGTGGTCGCCGAGGAAGAAGTGGCCGCCGCTGAACGCCAGCACCTCCGTGGGGCCGTCGGTGTGCTTCCGCCAGCCTTCCGCCCCGGCCACGGTGACCTTCGGGTCGTCCGCGCCGACCAGCACCGTGACCGGCGCCTTGAGCGCGGCGCGGCCCGGCCGGTGGCGGTAGGTCTCGATGGCCCGGTAGTCGCCGCGCAGCGTCGGCAGGATCATCTCCACCAGTTCCGGCTCGTCGAGCACCGCCGCCGGGGTGCCGCCCTGCCGGACCATCTCCGCCAGCAGTTCCGCGTCGTCGGCGAGGTGCAGCCGTCCCTCGTGGACGGCGGAGGGCGCGCGCCGTCCCGAGACGAAGAGCGCGGACGGTTCCGTACCGGTCCGCTCCCGCAGCAGCAGGGCCGCCTCGAACGCGACCACCGCACCCATGCTGTGCCCGAAGAAGGCGGGCCGCTCGCCGTCCCACCGGGGTGCCAGTACGTCGGCGACGGCTGCGGCGAGAGTGTCGATGTCGGTCAACTGCGGCTCCGCCCGCCGCTCCTGGCGTCCCGGGTACTGCACGGCGAGGACCTCCACCCGCGGGTGCAGCAGCCGGGAGAGCCAGTGGTAGTACGCGGCCGACCCGCCCGCGTGCGGGAAGCACACCAGCCGTGCCGCCGCGTCGGGGGAGGGGTGGAAGCGCCGGAGCCACCGTTCGGCGTCGGGGTGTGTCGTCATGCCCGCAGTCCTGTCCTTCCCGCCGCCGCGGCCGTCGTCCGCCCGCGGCTCCTCATCGCTCCCGCGATTCTTCTCCGACCCGCGACAGATCATGCCCGGACGACCGCCCCGACGACATGGCACAAGGGTGCCGGGCGCGACGGGCGTGACGGGCGCATCGGGCGCATCAGATGTGCCGGAGGCGTCGGAGCTGGCTGGCGCGTCCGGCGCAGTCCGTGTCCACGGCCGGAGCGCGACGCGGCCCTGGCCGTGCGGCAGGGCCGGGCCCGGCGGCGGGCCGCTCGCGCGCGTGGCGGACGACCGCTCCTCGTGGCGGCGGTAAGGCGTACGGCGGTCGCGCCGATTCGGCGACCGGGCGTCCCGGACACGGACCCCGCTACCGGTCGAGGTCGTCCTGCGTGGCGACCACGACCCCGTACAGGTCGCCGATGGTGGCGAGCGCGCCGAGGTGGAGCTGCCGGGCGGTCAGTTCCGTGTCCCCGGCGGCCAGCGGGCGGGTGGCGCACGCCTCGGCCACGACCGTGGGCCGGTTGCCCCGCAGGAACGCCCCCTGCGCGGTGAACGCCACGCACATGTGCGTCATGAAACCGGCGACGACCAGATCGCTCCTGCCCGCCTCGTCGACGAGACGGCCCAGCTCCGTGCCGTGGAAGGAGTCCGGGGCCCGCTTGACGACCACGGGCTCCCCGTCGGCCGGCGCGACCAGGGGGTGCGGCCGCCCGACCTCGGCGTCGAGGTCGTAGGGCGATCCCGTGCCCCCGTCGTGGATCACGTGGATGACCGGGGTGCCCGCCCGGCGGGCCCGCTCCAGCAGGCGGGCGGCGGCGTCGAGGGCCGGCTCCCAGCCGTCCAGCTCCAGCACGCCCGTCGTGTAGGTGTTCTGGTAGTCCACGAGGACCAGGGTCGAGTCGGCGAGCTTCGCGGGGGTGTCGTCGAAACCGTTCAGCCGGCGCAGCGTCGTACTGGACATGGAGGTGCCCCTGTCGGTGTGAGGTGGGTCGTGGGCGGGCCGCTCCTGCGGCCCGCCCACGACGCTATGGCCCCACCCGTGTGTCGGCAATGTCGTCTACCCTGCAGAAACCGACATCGCCACGTGACCGGCCAGGGGGACCAAGTGGACACCGAGCAACGCCTGATCGCCATCGTCCTCTTCGACGGGGTCGACCTCCTCGACGTCACGGGACCACCGGAGGTGTTCTCCCTCGCCCGCCGGGAGACCGAGGAGGCGGCCGGGTACGACGTCGTCCTCGTCGCCGAGACGACGGACCCCGTCGTCACCGCCGCCGGGGTCCGCGTCCTGCCCGACGCCACCTTCGACGACATGGCGGCGCGCCGCGTCGACACGCTCCTCGTGCCCGGCGCCGTCGAGGTCGACGCCGAGCGCCGGGTGCGCGCGGTCGTCGACCCGGCCGTGGTGGAGCGGGTACGGCGGCTCGCGCCCCGGGCCCGGCGGGTCGCCTCCGTCTGCGTCGGCGCCCACGTCCTCGCCGCCTGCGGGCTGCTCGACGGCAAGCGCGCCACCACGCACTGGTCGACGGCCCGGCAGCTCGCCGCCGAGCACACCGCCGTGGAGGTCGACGCCGACCCGATCTTCGTCCGCTCGGGCAACGTGTGGACCGGGGCCGGCATCAGCGCCTGCCTCGACCTGTCGCTCGCCCTCGTCGCCGACGACCTCGGCGAGGCCGTCGCGCTGCGAGTCGCCCGCCAGCTGGTGATGTACCTCAAACGGCCGGGCGGCCAGAGCCAGTTCAGCGTCCCCCTGGAACAGGTCGACGCCACCCGCCGCGTGGAGGACCTCCGCCACTACATCCTGCGTCACCTCGCCGAACCGCTCACCGTAAGGCGCCTCGCCGAGCAGGCCCACGTCAGCGAACGGCAGCTCACCCGCATCTTCAAGAACGAACTCGGCACGACCCCGCACGCCTACATCGAGTCGGTGCGCGTCGAACGGGCCCGCCACCGCCTGGAGACCACCGACGCCACCCTCGAACGCACCGCGGCCGCCTGCGGCTTCGGCACCGTCGACACCCTCGTCCGGGCGTTCCGCAGACGCCTGGACACCACGCCGAGCGAGTACCGCCACCGCTTCAGGACGGTCCCCGCGCCGGTGGCCTGACGCGGGGTGGGCTCCGGAATCCCGCGGAAATGGGCCCTCTTCCCGATGGCGGCGGCACCGTCGCGAGCGGGAGGCTGGAGCCACGGAACGGGACGTCGTACGGACGGGAGGTCAGGCGCCATGGCACAGCTCCCCGGCGGTCCGCCGCTCTCACCCGCCCGGCGCGGCGCGACCTGGGCGGTCCTCGTCCTCTCCCTCCCGGTGCTCGTCGCCGGACTGCTGCTGCCGCAGGGCCTGCTCCTGGCGGCCGGGCTGGTGATGTCCGGCACAGCGGCGGCGGTGCTCCGCTTTCCGTAGGCATGGGGAGCGCGGCACGGGGTAATCGCTGCTCCGTCGGCCACCGGCCGATCGCCACCGGGGCGAGATCACAGGGAGCAGAGATCATGACGACGACCGTGCGGGCCGCTTCGGACACCCGGGCGATGCCGGACATAACGGACCCGTCGAAGGTGGCACCCAAGGACGCGCGGGAGCTGTCGAAGCTCTTCTTCGATCAGCTCGCGACGCTGGAGGAGGGCACGCCCGAGCACCAGTACGCGCGCAACACCCTCATCGAGATGAACATGTCGCTGGTCCGCTTCGCGGCCGGCCGGTTCCGCAGCCGCGGGCCGGAGGAGATGGAGGACATCGTCCAGGTCGGCATGATCGGCCTGATCAAGGCGATCGACCGGTTCGAGCTCTCCCGCGAGGTGGAGTTCACCTCCTTCGCGGTGCCGTACATCACCGGCGAGATGAAGCGCTTCTTCCGGGACACCTCCTGGGCGGTGCACGTCCCCCGGCGGCTCCAGGAGGCCCGCGTCCAACTGGCCCGCGCCACCGAGGAGCTGCGCAGCCGGCTGGGCCGCACCCCGACGACCAAGGAACTGGCGGAGCTGATGAGCCTGCCGGAGCACGAGGTCGTCGAGGCCCGCGTCGCCTCCAACGGCTACAACTCCGCCTCCCTGGACGCGGCGATCAACAGCAGCGAGGACGGCGAGGCCGCCCTGGCGGACTTCATCGGCACCGAGGACGCGGCCCTCGCGCTGGTCGAGGAGTTCCACGCCCTCGCCCCGATGATCGCCGAACTCGGCGAGCGGGAGCGGCGGATCATCCACTGGCGGTTCGTCGACGAACTCACCCAGAAGGAGATCGGCGAGCGCCTCGGCGTCTCCCAGATGCACGTGTCCCGGCTGATCTCGCGCCTCCTGGCCCGCCTGCGCGAGGGCATGCTGGCCCAGGACTGAGCGGCGCGCCCGCCGCGGGGGAGCGGCGACGGTGCAAGGAACCACCAGGGAGGGACGGCAGTGGACGAATCATCGGTGCGGGCGGTGGGCTGGGCGCGTTCGCTCCCCACGGACACCGGTCCGAAGGCGGCGCGCGACTGGGCGCGGGAGCATCTGGAGACGCTCGGCTGGACCCGCAGCGCCCCGCAGACGGTGGACGACGTGCTGCTGGCCGTCTCCGAACTCGTCACCAACGCGCACGTCCACGCCCGCTCCACCGCGCGGCTCGTCATGGCCTGGGACAGTCAGTGTCTGCACATCACGGTGCACGACGACGACTCCGGCCTGCCCGAGCCGCGGGAGTTCAGCCACGACCGTCCCGGCGGGCGCGGCCTGCTCCTGGTGGACGCGCTGGCCGACGACTGGGAGGCCCGCCCCTGCCCGTACGGAAAGTCGGTCACCGCCTGCTTCTGCCCGGTGCCCGCGGCTGAAGGAGAAGCATGACCACCGAGCAGATCCCGGCACAGGAAACGGCACAGGACACTGAGCGGTCCGCCGCGCGGGCCACCGCTCGGGCCGGTACCGCCGGCGAGCGGGCTCTGCGGCTCCGGCGCCGCCTGGAGCGGCTGATCGGCGTCGCCGCCACCGAGGGAAACGCCCTGGTCCCGCTCCGCAACGGCGACGAGATCTTCCCGGCGATGCTCGACAGCATCCGCTCCGCCGAGCACACGATCGACATGATGACGTTCGTGTACTGGAAGGGCGAGATCGCCCGGGAGTTCGCGCACGCGCTGGCGGAACGGGCCGACGCGGGCGTCCGGGTGCGGCTGCTGCTCGACGGCTTCGGCAGCCGCCTGATCGACAAGGACCTGCTGACCGAGATGGGCCGGGCCGGCGTACAGGTGGCCTGGTTCCGCAAGCCGCTGTACCTGTCGCCGCTCAAGCAGAACCACCGCTGCCACCGCAAGGTGCTGGTCGTGGACGAGCAGACCGCCTTCACCGGCGGCGTGGGCATCGCCGAGGAGTGGTGTGGCGACGCGCGCAACCCCGGCGAGTGGCGGGACACCCACGTTCAGGTGCGCGGACCGGCGGTGGACGGCATCGCCGCGGCCTTCGCGCAGAACTGGGCGGAGTGCCACGACGAGCTCTTCGACGACCGCGACCGGTTCACCGGCCACGAGCCGCAGGGCGACGCGGTGGTGCAGGTCGTGCGCGGCTCGGCCAGCTTCGGCTGGCAGGACATGCAGACCCTGATCCGGGTGGTGATCGAGTCCGCCGAGGAACGCCTCCGGCTGGCCACTGCCTACTTCTCGCCCGACGCCTATTTCGTCGAACTGTTGTGCGCCGCCGCGCGGCGCGGCGTGGAGGTGGAGCTGCTGCTCCCCGGCCCGCACACCGACAAGCGGGTCTGCCAGCTGGCCGGCCAGCACCACTACGAGGACCTTCTCGGCTGCGGGGTGAAGATCTACCAGTACCAGCCGACGATGATGCACGCGAAGGTCATCACCGTGGACCGCGCGGCCGCTCTCGTCGGGTCGACCAACCTGAACCGGCGCTCCCTGGACCATGACGAGGAGGTCATGCTCGCGGTGCTGGACGAGGAGTTCACCGCGACCCTGGACGACCACTTCGACGCCGACATCGCCGCCGCCAGGCTGATGCGGCCGGGGCGCTGGGAGAGACGCTCGCCGCTCCAGCGGGCCCGGGAGGCCGCCGTGCAGCCCATCCGCCGCTTCCTCTGACCGGCGGACCGACCGGCGGACGCCGCGGACACCCGTCTCACCAGGTGAAACGCAGGTTTGACATTAGATGCCCTTATGGCTGATAAAGAATCTGCTTTGGCCAATTATTGACGCTCCGCGTCTACGGCCTTCCTCCTAGCCGAATGACGAGTACCGCCGTGTCCCAGCCCGTCAGCGCCACCCCTCCCGTCGACCCCGCGGAGGAGTGGAGCGCGTGGTGTGCCGGGCGCCGCACGGCGCTCACCGCGCCCATGGGCAACCTCGCCCTCGTGGAGACCCGCTGGCTGCCCGCCGGTGAGCGCCCCGACGCGGACGCGGCGCGGGCCGGGCTCCCCGGCACAGTGGCGGTCACCGCGCTCAGCCGTACCGACCCGGTCACCGGCGAGCCCGAGCACGGCCTGCGCTTCTGGGACGCCGCCGCCCCCGCCATCGAGGCGTTCGACCACGTGGAGGTCTTCCCGTACGACCCCGCGTGGGTCCTGGAGGCGGCCTTCACCCCGGTTCCCGGCGCCCGCCGCGTCCCCTTCGAGCACATCCGCGACAACGGCGGCACCCGTGACCTCGTCGTCCCCGGTGACATCAGCCTCACGATCGACGGCCGCGACTACACGCTGAGCGCCTTCGACGACGACGGCACCCTGCTCCTCGTCTTCGGCGACCCCACCAACGGCGACACCACCTACGGCGCCGGCCGCTTCCTCTTCGTCGAGCGCACGGCCGACGAGCACCGGGTGGTCCTCGACTTCAACCGGGCCTTCGTACCGCCCTGCGGGTTCTCCGACCAGTACAACTGTCCGATGCCGCCGCGGCAGAACCGCCTCCACCTGGCCGTCCGGGCCGGTGAGAAGCGCCCGGTCTTCCGCGACGGCTTCGCCGAGCAGCACTGACCGGCCCCGGTCTCCCCCTCTTCTCTCCCTCCCGCAGCCCGAAGGCACCCACCATGTCCCTGCGCAAGGCACCCCTGTACGCGATCACCACGACGGCCGTCCTCGCCCTCGCCCTCACCGCCTGCGGCGGCTCCGGCGGCGGCTCCGGTGCTTCCGGCTCCACCTGGGACAAGAACGCGACCGTCAACATCGGCTCGCTCTACGAGCCGCAGAACCTCGACAACACCGCGGGCGGCGGCCAGGGCGTCACCGAGGCGCTCAACGGCAACGTCTACGAGGGTCTGTTCAAGCTCACCGACGACGGCGAGGTGGAGAACCTCCTCGCCAAGGACCACAAGGTCAGCGACGACGGGCTCACGTACACCTTCACCCTCCGCGACGGCGTCAAGTTCCACAGCGGCAAGGAACTGACCAGCGCCGACGTCAAGTGGAGCCTGGAGAAGGTGCTCGCCGACGACTCCCAGTCGGCCCGCAAGAGCAACCTCGAGGTCGTCAAGGACATCGCCACCCCCGACGAGAAGACCGTGAAGGTCACCCTGTCGCAGAAGTCGATCTCCTTCGTCTACAACCTCTCCTACGTCTGGATCATCAACTCCGAGGCGAAGGAGCTGAAGACCTCCGAGGACGGCACCGGCCCCTACACCCTGAACAAGTGGACCCGCGGCTCGGCCCTCAGCCTGAACCGCTTCGCCGGCTACTGGGGCGACGCCGCCGCCAACAAGCAGGTCGTCCTCCACTACTACAAGGACGCCACCGCGCTGAACAACGCCCTGCTGACGGGCGCCGTCGACGTGGTCACCAGCGAGCAGTCGCCGGACGCCCTTGAGCAGATCAAGAGCAACGGCAACTACAAGATCAACGACGGCGACTCCACCACCAAGCTGCTGCTCGCCTTCAACGACAAGGCCAAGCCCTTCACCGACGTGAAGGTCCGCCAGGCCGTCTCCGCCGCCATCGACGACAAGAAGCTCCTGGAGTCCGTCTGGGGCGGCTACGGCAAGCTCATCGGCTCGATGGTCCCGCCCACCGACCCCTGGTACGAGGACCTCACCGACGTGGGCGCCCACGACGTCGCCAAGGCCAAGAAGCTCCTCGCCGAGGCCGGTTACGAGGACGGCTTCAGCTTCACCCTCGACACCCCCAACTACGACCCGCACCCCACCGCCGCGACGTTCATCAAGTCCGAACTCGCCAAGGTCGGCATCACCGTCAAGATCAACACGATCACGCCCGACGAGTGGTACACGAAGGTCTACAAGAACCACGACTTCGAGGCGACGCTCCAGGAACACGTCAACGACCGCGACCTCGTCTGGTACGGCAACCCCGACTTCTACTGGGGCTACGACGACAAGCAGGTCACCGAGTGGGTGAAGCAGGCCGAGGAGGCCGACACCACCGACGAGCAGACCGAGCTGCTGAAGAAGGTCAACCGCAAGACCGCCGAGGACGCGGCCAGCGACTGGCTGTACCTGTATCCGCAGATCGTCGTCGCGAACAACAAGCTCTCGGGCTACCCGCTCAACGGCCTGAACTCGCAGTTCTTCGCCTACGACATCAAGAAGAAGGGCTGAGGCGGCCGATGGCCCGCTATCTGCTGCGCCGGCTCGCCTTCCTGGTGGTGTCCCTGGCCCTGGCGAGCGTGGTGCTCTTCGCCCTGCTGCGCATGCTGCCCGGTGACCCGGCCAACGCCCTCACCGCGGTCGGCGCCAGCGACGAGCAGATCGCGGCCGCCCGCCACTCCATCGGCTCCGACCGGCCGCTGCCCGAACAGTTCACCCACTGGCTCGGGCAGCTGGCCACCGGCGACCTCGGCACGTCCTTCGTCAGCTCGCTGCCGGTCGGCCCCGAGGTCACCGCCCGCCTGAACGTCACCGTGCCGCTCACCCTGGCTGCCTTCGTCCTCGCGGTCCTGATCGCCGTACCCGCCGGCTTCGTCGCCGCCCACAAGCGCCGCACCTGGTACGGCGCCCTGCTCAGCGGCGTCTCCCAGCTCGGCATCGCCGTCCCCGTCTTCTGGCTCGGCATGATCCTCATCGCGGTGTTCGCGCTGAACGCGGGCTGGCTGCCCTCCGGCGGCTTCCCGCAGGACGGCTGGGCCGCACCCGCCGACGCGATCCGCTCGCTGGTCCTGCCGGTCGTCACCATCGCCCTCGTCATGAGCGCGTCCCTGATCCGCTACGTCCGCTCCGCCACCCTCGACGTGCTCGGCAGCGACTATCTGCGCACCGCCCGCGCCCTCGGCGAGAGCTTCGGCGCCGCCATGTGGCGCCACGGCCTGCGCAACGCCTCCGTCCCGGTGATCTCCATCCTCGGCATCGAACTCGCCTCGACACTGCTCGGCGCGGTCGTCGTCGAGTCGGTGTTCGCGCTGCCCGGCCTCGGCTCGCTGCTGGCCACCGGCATCGCCCAGCACGACTACCCGGTCATCCAGGGCGTCCTGTTCGTCTCCACCCTCGCCGTGCTGGTCATCGGCTTCCTCGCCGACCTGGTCCAGCGGATCGTCGACCCGCGACTGCGCGGCCGCCTCTCGGGAGGGGCCCGATGACCACCCCCACCGACCTCCTCGCCGCCCCGGCCGAACCCCGCGCCGGACGCCGCACCCGCCGGACCTCCGTCACCCTCACCGTCGGCCTCGTCCTCACCGGCCTGGTCGCGCTGCTCGCCGCGGTGTCCTACCTGTGGCTGCCCTACGGAGTCGACGACACCTCCGGCGGACGGCTCGCCGGACCCGGCGACGGACATCTCCTCGGCACCGACAAGCTCGGCCGCGACCTGTTCACCCAGCTGATGACCGGCTCCCGGATCGCCTTCGGCGCGGGCCTCGGCTCCGTCACCGTCGCCGCGCTGATCGGCGTCACGCTGGGCGTCCTCGCCGCCTTCGCGCAGGGCTGGCTCGACGACACCCTCTCGGCGTTCCTCGACATCCTCATCGCCTTCCCGACGCTGCTCCTGGCGATGCTGGTGGTCGCCGCCCGTTCGGCCACCCTCGGCTCGGCGGTCCTCGCCATCGGCCTGGCGCAGAGCGCGGTCGTCGCCCGCCTGGTGCGCATCCTCGTCAAGCGAGTGCTGACGCAGGACTACATCACCGCCGCCCGCACCTCCGGCACGTCCTGGCCGCGTACGGTCGCCGCACACGTCCTGCCGAACATCTGGCCCACTCTCGTGGTCAACCTGGCCCTCCAGTTCGGCCTCGCCGTGCTCGCCGAGGCCGGGCTCTCCTACCTCGGTCTCGGCGCGCCGCCGCCCAACGCGTCCTGGGGCCGCATGCTCCAGGAGGCGCAGGCCACCTTCACCACCGCACCGGCCGGCGCCCTCGCCCCCGGCATCCTCCTCGTCGTCCTCGTCATCGGCGTCAACCTGATCGCCGACGGACTGCGCGACGTCCTCGACCCGGCTGCCCGCGGGAGGCGGTCATGACCCTGCTCGACGTCTCCGCACTGTCGGTCCGCGCCGCCGACGGACGGCCCCTGGTCACCGACCTCTCCTTCACCGTCGCGGGCGGCGAACGCCTCGGCCTGATCGGCGAGTCCGGCTCCGGCAAGTCCCTCACCACCCTCGCGCTCCTCGGCCTGCTGCCCGAGGGCATGACCGTCACCGGCAGCGCCGTCCTCGCCGGGACGCAGGTCGTCGGCGCCCCGGAGAAGCGCCTCGCGGCGCTGCGCGGCAGGGACGCCGCCGTCGTCTTCCAGGAGCCGCTGACCGCCCTCGACCCGCTGATGCGCGTCGGCCGTCAGATCGCCGGCCCGCTGGGCCGCCGTACGGGTCTGAGGGGACGCGCGCTGCGCGACGCCGTCCACGAGGCGCTCGCCCAGGTCCGGCTGCCCGAACCCGACCGTGTCGCCAAGGCGTTCCCGCACGAGATCTCCGGCGGCCAGCGCCAGCGCGTCGCCCTCGCCGCCGCCCTCGCCTGCGAGCCCGCCCTGCTCATCGCCGACGAACCCACCACCGCCCTGGACGTCTCCGTGCAGGCCGAGATGATCGACCTGATCGACACCCTCGTCCGCGAGCGGGAGATGGCCGTGCTGTTCGTCAGCCACGACCTCGCCGTGGTCGCCAAGGTGACCGACCGCGTCCTGGTCATGAAGGACGGCCGAGCGGTCGAGCAGGGCGCGGTACGGGACATCGTGGGCGACCCGCGCGAGGAGTACACCCGGAACCTGGTCGCCAGCGCCCGCGCGCTGGAGTCCGCCCTGGACCTGAGGAGCGCGCCGTGACACCCGTGCTGGAACTCACCGACGTGGCCGCGCGCTACCGGGGCGCCCGCACCGACGTGGTCAGCGGCGTCTCCCTCGCCGTGGCGCCCGGCGAGAGCCTCGCCCTGGTCGGCGAGTCCGGCGCCGGCAAGACCACCCTGCTCCGTCTCCTGCTGGGCCTGGCCCGCCCCACCGCCGGCACGGTCGGCTTCGACGGCGCGCCGCTCTCCCCGCGGGACCGGGAGCAGATGCGGCGCTTCCGGCGCAGCGTCCAGTGCGTCTTCCAGGACCCGTACTCCTCCCTCGACCCGCGGCGCCGCGTCGGCTCGATCGTCGCCGAGCCGCTGCGCTCCCTGGGCCTGGACTCCCGGGCGAGCGCCGCGCCGAAGGTGGCCGCCGCCCTGGTCCACGTCGGCCTGCCCGCCGATGCCGCCGAGCGGTACCCGCACGAGTTCTCCGGCGGCCAGCGCCAGCGCATCGCCATCGCCCGCGCCATCGTCTGCGAACCCCGCGTCCTGCTCGCCGACGAACCCGTCAGCGCCCTGGACGTCACCACCCGCGTCAAGGTGGTCGAACTGCTCGCCGAACTGAAGCGGGAGCGGGGCCTCACCCTCGTGATGGTCTCCCACGATCTGTCCGTCGTGGCCTCCCTGTGCGAACGCACCGCCGTCCTGGAACGCGGCCGCGTCGTCGAACAGGGCGCCACCTCCCAGGTCCTGGGCGCCCCCGCGCACCCGTACACCCGTCGCCTCCTCGACAGCGTGCCGCGCCTGCCCGTCAGCTGACCGGGGGCCGCGGCGTGTGCAGGACCTCGCGGGCCTGTTCGGCGGCGCGGGTGATGCTCTCGCTGATGAAGTCGAGGAACCGGGCCACGTTCTCCAGCCGGGCGGCGGCGGGGGAGTCCGCGCCGAGGACGGCGACGCCCTGGCGCGCGGTCGCCACGAGCCGGTCGTTGGCGCGGGCACTGGCGATCGTCGCTTGATAGAACAACTCGTCGTCGACGACGTAGCGGTCCCGGCGCTGCCCGTCGCGTTCCCGGCGGACGAGGCTCTGGCTCTCCAGGTAGGCGACCGCCTTGGAGACCGACGCCGGGCTCACCCGGAGCTGCCGGACCAGATCGGACGCGGTGAGACTGCCGGTGTCACCGAGGTACAGGGCGGCCAGCACCCGCGCCGGCATCTTCGCCAGGCCCGACGACATGAGGACGGTGGTGAACTCCTCCTCGTACTCGGCCACGGCCGCCGTGTCCCGCCCGTGCGACGGGGGAGCCGCGTCCGGCTCGCGGACGGCGGCGGGGCCGCTGCGCCGGGCACGGCGTTCGGTGGCGCGGTGGGCGAGGTCGGCGCGGTAGGCGGTGGGGCCGCCGTTGCGCATCACCTCCCGGGTGACGGTCGACGTCGGCCGGTCCAGGCGCCGGGCGATCTCGGCGTAGGAGAGGCTGTCCGCCAGTCCCAGCGCGATCTGCCGTCGTTCCTGCTGGGTGAGCCTGCCTCCGGGCATCGGGGTCTCCCTGGTTCCGCTGCGGTCCGTAGCTCCTCCAGCATAGCGTTCACGCACGGGCCATTGCAATGAAGGGCGAGGGGTTCGTTGCGTTACTTGCAGAACCGTTGCAACACTTCTATGGCTATGAGGTGCGTAAACAGCATCTCAATGCAATAAGCGTGTTGTCGTTAGGTGGAAAGCAACGTAGCGTTTCTGGTGTCGGAAACAGTGAGCGAGCACGGGAGACCATGATGCAGAAGTTCGACACCACCGCCCCGATCTCCGCCGTCCTGGAGATCCCCGCCGGGCGCGTCCGGTTCATCGCCGCCGACCGTGCCGACACCACCGTCGAGGTGCTGCCCGCCGACTCCTCCAAGGCCCGCGACGCCAAGGCCGCCGAGCAGACCACCGTCGACTTCGCCGACGGCGTGCTGCGGATCCAGGCCCCCGCGTCCAAGAGCGCGGTGTTCGGCTCCTCCGGCGCCGTCGAGGTCACCGTGCAGCTGCCCGCCGGCTCGCACGTCGAGGGCAGGTCGGCCGCCGCCGAACTCCGGGGCGTCGGACGCCTCGGCGACGTCGTCTTCGAGGGCGCCTACCGCCAGGCGAAGATCGACGAGGCCGCGGGCATCCGGCTCACCGCGCTGGAAGGGGACGTCGTCGTCGGCCGCCTCACCGGCCCCGCCGAGATCAGCACCCTGAAGGGGGACATCCGCATCGCCGAGGCGGTACGCGGCACCGTCGTCCTCACCACCCAGTCCGGTGACATCTCGGTCGACGTCGCGGCCGGCGTCTCGGCCACCCTCGACGCCGGCACCTCCCACGGGCGGGTCGGCAACTCCCTGAAGAACGACGGCGCCGCCGAGGTGGAGATCCGCGCCACCACCACCCTCGGCGACATCACCGCCCGCGGCCTCTAGACGGCGACGGGGAAGACGACCTCGGCATCGGTGGCCGCGCGGACCCGCTCCGGGGTGACACCCGGAGCCAGCTCGGCCACCGTGAGCCGCGGCGGCGTGACGTCGAAGACGCCGAGGTCGGTGATGACACGGTCCACGCACGCCGCGCCGGTGAGCGGCAGGGTGCAGGCGCGCAGGATCTTGGGTCGGCCGTCCTTGGCGGTGTGGTCCATCAGCACCACGACCGTACGGGCCCCGTGCACCAGGTCCATCGCGCCGCCCATCCCCTTGATCATCTTGCCCGGGACGGTCCAGTTGGCCAGGTCGCCGCCGGTGGAGACCTGGAGGCCGCCGAGGATCGCGGTGTCCAGATGACCGCCGCGGATCATGCCGAAGGACAGCGCCGAGTCGAAGAACGAGGCGCCCGGCACCAGGGTGACCGTCTCCTTGCCCGCGTTGATCAGATCCGGGTCGACCTCCTCGGGCCGGGGGTAGGGGCCGACACCGAGAAGGCCGTTCTCGGAGTGCAGGACCACGTCGACCCCGGGCGGCAGGTGGTTCGGCACCTGCGTGGGCAGGCCGATGCCGAGGTTGACGTAGGAGCCGTCGGTCAGTTCGGCGGCCGCGCGGGCGGCCATCTCGTCACGGGTCCAGGGCATCAGCGCACCGTCGCCTTCTCGATCGTCCTGCCGGCGGCCTGCACGGGTGTGAGGGCCAGCACCCGCTGCACGAAAACACCCGGCAGGTGCACCTCGTCCGGGTGCAGCGCCCCGTCCACCAGTTCCTCCACCTCCGCGACGGTGACCGCACCGGCCATCGCCGCCAGCGGGTTGAAGTTGCGGGCCGCGCGGTGGAAGGCGAGGTTGCCGTACCGGTCCCCGCGCGCCGCCCGCACCAGCGCGAAGTCGGTGGTGACCGCCTCCTCCAGGACGTGCGTACGGCCCCGGAACACCCGCTGCTCCTTGGGCGGGGAGGCCACCGCCACCGCGCCGTCCGCGGTGTACCGCCAGGGCAGGCCGCCGTCCGCGACCTGGGTGCCGACCCCGGCCGGGGTGTAGAACGCGGGGATGCCGCAGCCCCCGGCGCGCAGCCGCTCCGCCAGCGTGCCCTGCGGGATCAGCTCCACCTCCAGCTCACCGCTCAGATACTGGCGGGCGAACTCCTTGTTCTCGCCGACGTAGGAGGCCGTCACCCGGCCGATACGGCCGGCGGCGAGCAGCACGCCGAGGCCGTGGCCGTCGGTCCCGCAGTTGTTGGACACGACCTTGAGGCCGCCGACGCCCCGTTCGTGCAGCGCGTCCAGCAGCACCGTCGGGATGCCGCACAGCCCGAACCCGCCGACGGCGAGGGAGGCGCCGTCACCGATACCGGCCACGGCCTCGGACGCGCCGGTGACCACCTTGTTCACGCGAGCCGCCCTTCTGAGACGATCCGGCCGCGGACCTCGCCGAAGCCGATCCGGGTACCGTCGGGACCCGGCGCCGTCGCCGTGATGACGACCTCGTCGCCGTCCTCCAGGAAGGCCCGCTCCGAGCCGTCGGACAGCCGCAGCGGCTCCTGCCCGTTCCAGGTCAGCTCCATCAGGCAGCCGCGCTCCCGCGGACCGGGGCCGCTGACCGTGCCGGAGGCGTAGAAGTCACCGGTGCGCAGCGAGGCGCCGTTGACGGTGAGGTGCGCCAGCATCTGGGCCGGCGTCCAGTACATGGACGTGAAGGAGGGGGAGGAGACCAGCTCGCCGTTGAGGCGGACCTCCAGGGCCAGATCGAGGCCCCAGTCCTCGCCGTCGCGCAGGTACGGCCTCGGCTCCTCGGTCCGTGCGGGCGGTGCGGTGCGGGCGGCCTGAAGCGCCTCCAGCGGCACGATCCACGGGGACACGGACGTCGCGAAGGACTTGGCGAGGAACGGGCCGAGCGGCACGTACTCCCACGCCTGGAGGTCGCGGGCGCTCCAGTCGTTGACGAGGCAGACACCGAAGACGTGGTCGGCGAAGTCGTCGACGCCGACCCGGGTGCCCCGCGCGGACGGGGTGCCGACGACGAAGCCCACCTCGGCCTCGATGTCGAGCCGCCCCGACGGGCCGAAGGGCGGCGGGCCGCCGTCGGCCGGGCGGGTCTGCCCCCAGGGGCGGACGACGTCCGTGCCGGAGACGACCAGTGTGCCGGAGCGGCCGTGGTAGCCGATGGGCAGGTGCTTCCACTGCGGGGTGAGCGGCTCCTGCCCCGGGCGCAGCATCCGGCCGATGTTCGCGGCGTGGTGCTCGGAGGCGTAGAAGTCGACGTAGTCGGCGGGTTCGAACGGCAGCAGCAGCCGCACCCGGTCGACGCGGTGCAGCGCCGGTTCCACGGTCTCCCGGTGGGCGGGGTCGGTGAGCAGGGTGGTGACCCGGGCGCGCACCTCCCGCCAGCGGGTGCGGCCCTGCGCGAGGAAGGCGTTGAGCGAGGGTCCGGCGAACGTGTCGTCGTCCAGGGCACGGGCCAGGTCCAGGACATGGTCGCCGAGGGCGACACCGACCCGGGGAGCGCCGCCCTCCGGGACGAACACGCCGTAGGGGAGGGTGTGCACGGTGAACGGCGAGTCCTCGGGCACGGGGACCCAGCTGGAGGAGGTCATGGCGGGGGCAGTCCTTTCAGACGGTGTCGAGGAGGGTGCGGGCCTCGGACACCGGTGTGGCGGTCGAGCAGGAGCCGTAGGAGACGAGCAGGGCGCGGGCGGCGGTGACGGCCGGACCGGTCAGCGCGGCCAGCTCCCGGGCGAGGGTGTCCGCGTCCGTCGTCTTCAGCGCGGCCGTCACCCCGGTGCTGTCACCCGGGTCGGCCGCGGCGCGCGCGGCGGCGAGCAGGAGGTTGAGGTATCCGTGGTGGGTGAAGCCGGTCCCCGGGTCGTGGTGGCGCACCGCGTGGTGCAGTCCGGCGGTCGCCTTCAGCGGCACGCCGGCCCGCGCGCAGGCCGTCAGGACGTGCGCGACCTCGGCGGGGGAGGGGAACAGGTCCGCGCGTACGCCGCCGCAGCGCAGCTTCGCCCCGGTGCCCGTGCGGTCCGCCGCCGCGAGCAGGGCGTCGATGCCCGCCGGGGCGGCCGGTTCGAGGAACACCGGCACCCCGCTGCCCTCGGTGGCGGCCAGCACGGCCGGTACCGCCACCGCGGGGTCCTCGCCGAACGCGGCCGACTCCGCCTCGACCAGCGCCGTCTCCAGCCGGTCGTCGGCGGCGACCGTCGCGAGCGCGGCGCGCAGCCGGGCACCGGGATCGCCCGGCCCCGCCGCGCTCAGGATCAGGCCCAGCCGCAGCCGGTCGTCCGGCTCCAGCACGGCACGGATCTCCTCCAGGCGGCCCACCGGAACGAGGAACCGCAGGGTGTGCATCGGGTGCGCGGCGGCCCGGTCCCGGCGGTGCCGGGCCACCGCCTCGGCCGGGTCCAGCGCGGTCGGCGGGAACAGCCCGGCGTCGTCGACTAGCCCGGCGAGCAGCGCGCTCACGCGGCCGGCCCCCGTCCCGCCCACGTCCAGGCGTACCCGGGGTCCTCGACGGCGAGGGCGGCCTCGCCCAGCTCCAGCGGGCGGAACGTGTCGACCATGACGGCCAGTTCGTCGAAGGACTCCGCGCCGACGGACCGCTCGTAGGCGCCGGGCTGCGGGCCGTGCGCGTGCCCGCCCGGGTGCAGCGACACCGAGCCCTGCCCGATGCCGGAGCCCTTGCGGGCCTCGTAGTCCCCGCCGCAGTAGAACATCACCTCGTCGCTGTCCACGTTGGAGTGGTAGTACGGCACCGGGATCGCCAGCGGGTGGTAGTCCACCTTGCGGGGCACGAAGTTGCAGATGACGAAGTTGTCGCCCTCGAAGACCTGGTGCGCGGGCGGCGGCTGGTGGATCCGCCCCGTGATCGGCTCGAAGTCGTGGACGCTGAAGGTGTACGGGTAGAGGCAGCCGTCCCAGCCGACCACGTCGAAGGGGTGCGTGGCCTGGGTGAACACCGTGCCGAGCACCTCACCGCGCGGCCCCCGGTGCTTGACGTACACGTCGATGTCGGTGCCGGTGGCCAGCAGCGGCCCGGCGGGACCGTGCAGATCGCGCTCGCAGAACGGCGCGTGCTCCAGGAGCTGTCCGTTGCGGGAGAGGTAGCGACGGGCCGGGGAGATGTGCGAGTTGGCCTCCACGCAGTACAGCCGCAGCGGCTCGTCGCCCTCGGGGAGCCAGCGGTGGGTGGTGGCGCGCGGCAGCAGGACGTAGTCACCGGCGCGTGCGGTGAGGGTCCCGAACACCGTCTCCACGGTGGCGGAGCCGGACTCGACGTACACGCACTCGTCACCGATGCCGTTGCGGTAGTACGGCGAGACCGCGTCCACCACGGCGTAGGAGATCCGTACGTCGCCGTTGCCGAGCAGCAGCCGCCGCCCGGTGACGGCGTCGGTCTCCCGCCGGCCGTCGCCGGACCACAGGGCGTGCGGCCTCAGGTGGCGCGGCTTGAGCGGGTGGTTCGCGGTGGTGTCCTGGCCGGTGAGGTCCCAGACACGGGAGTCCGTGACGGCCGAGGGGATCTCCCGGTGGTAGAGCAGCGAGGAGTCGGAGGAGAAACCCTCCTCGCCCATCAGCTCCTCGAAACGCAGCCGGCCGTCCGGGTCCCGGTGCTGGGTGTGCCGCTTGGGCGGGATGTCACCGACACTGCGGTAGTAAGGCATGGGGTCTCCTCGACGAGGTCAGACATGTGCGGCGGCGCGCGGCGCGGGCGCTTCGGCGGGCTGCCGGTCCCGGGGCACCTTCAGGAAGGCGAGCATCACGGCGCACACCACGAGACAGGCGATGGGGAAGTACAGACCGACGGTGACGTCGTCGGCGGTGGCGTTCCTGCCGATGATGTACGGGCTGAAGAAACCGCCCAGCGCGGCGATGGAGTTGATGCCGGCCAGCCCCACCGCGGTCTGCCCGCGCGGCAGCACCCGCGCCGCGAGCGCCCAGTACGGCGCCATGTAGCCGAGCACACCGATCGCCACCAGCGACAGGCAGACCATCGCGGGCACGGGGTCGTGCCGGAAGACGATGGTGCCGGACAGGCCGACCGCGCCCAGCAGCATCAGGGCGATGACGTGCAGGCGCCGCTCGCCCGTACGGTCGGAGCTGCGGGCGACCAGCAGCATGCCCGCCGCGCCCACCAGGTACGGGATGGTGCCGAGCAGACCGATGTTGGTCGCCGAGTACGACGGGTCGAGCTGCTGGACGATCTTCGGCAGGAAGAAGGAGAAGCCGTACAGACCGCACGCGGCGAAGAAGTTGGCGAAGGCCAGGTACAGCACCTTGCGGTTCTTCATCGCCCGCAGCTGGTCACGGACGGTCTCCTTGTGGCCGGGGCCGTCCTCGTACTCCTTGTCGATCTCCGACTGCAGCCAGCGGCTCTCGGCCGGGGTCAGGAACCGGGCGTCGGCCGGCCGGTCCGGCAGCCAGACCAGGGTGACGAGGCCGATGAGGATCGCGGGCGCGCCCTGGAGGATGAACACCCACCGCCAGCCGCTCATGTCGGCCCAGTGGACGTGGTCGAGGATCCAGCCGCCGGTCATCGAGCCGAGGATCATGGCGACGGGCTGCGCCAGCGCCAGCATCGCGATGGCCCGGCCCCGCTCACGGCCCCGGTACCAGAACGTCAGGTACAGCAGCAGACCCGGGAAGAGCCCGGCCTCCGCGATGCCCAGCGCGATCCGCGCGACGTACAGGTGGGTGACGCTGTGCACGAACCCGGTGACCACGGTCACCAGACCCCAGCTGATCGCGATCCGGGCCAGCCACAGCCGGGCCCCGACCTTCTTCAGCATCATGTTGCTGGGGATCTCCAGCACCACGTAGGCCAGGAAGAAGATCGCGGCGACGGCGCCGAACGTGGCCGTGGTGATGCCCAGTTCGTGCTCCATGCCGAGCTGGGCGTAACTGATGTTGGACCGGTCCATGTAGTTGAACACGTACAACAGGCCCACGATGGGGAAGATCCGGTAGGTGACCTTCCGGGTGACTCTGCTGCCCAGGGCGGCGGTGTCCTCGGCGTTGAGGTGCGCTCCCATGACGGCTCCTGAGGGGAAGAGGGGAGAGGGGGAGGGTCAGTGCCCGCGGGCCGCGGTGCGGCCGGCGACGCGCCCCATGGTGAGGGCGTTGGCGACGGCGTTGCCGCCGCCGACGTACCGCATGCCGAGCACCCCGCCGCCGGCCTCACCGGCGGCGAACAGCCCGGGTACGACGGTGCCGGTGCGGTCCAGTACGGCCGCGTCGTGGTCGATCTCCAGACCGGTGTGCGTGCACACCAGCTCGGCGGGGAGCACCCGGGCCGCGTAGAACGGCGCGGCGACGAGAGGGTCGGGCGCCCCCGGGGAGCCCTTCGCGGCGAGGGAGTCCTCACGGCGGAACTCCGGGTCCTCGCCGGTGGTGGCGAGCTGCGCGTTCCACCGGGAGACGGTGGCGGTCAGCGCGTCGGCCGGTACGTCCATGGCGGCGGCCAGTTCCGTGAGGGTCCCGGCGCTCGGCAGCCGCCCCGACCGGACCTCCTCGGCGACGCGCTCGGGCGTCCAGTCCGTGTATCCGGCGGGCAGCCCCAGCCGGGCCTTCTCGTCGAACACCGCCCACACCGGGCCCTCCTGGGCGAGGATGACCCCGCCGGAGACGGCGTACGAGGCGTCCTCGTCCATGAAGCGCCGCCCCGCGGAGTTGACGTGCACCCGGGACTTCGGCGGGAAGCCGGCCTGCCAGTGGTGGTAGCGCTGGAAGTACGCGGTCGGCAGCATCAGCCCCCAGCCGTGCCCGGTGAGCGCCGCCCCGGTCTGCTCGGCGAACGCGAAGTGGTCACCGCGGCTGCCGGGCGCCGCCACCACGAACAGTGAGTCGCCCGCGTCGCGCGCCTCGGGGTAGTACCGGTCGAGCAGCCCGGGGTCCTGGGCGAAGCCGCCGCTGGCGACGACGACCGCGCCGGCCCGGACCTCGATGCCGTCGGCGACCACGCCCACGACCCGGCCCTCCTCGAACAGCAGCCGCTCCACCCGGGTGTCGAGGACGGCCTCGACGCCGCGTTCGCGCCGGGCCCGGTCCAGCACCTGGACCAGGCCGTAGCCCTGGTCGCGGGGGACGTGGCCGCGCCAGACGTCCTCCACGCCGGCCCGGCACAGGCCCGGGGTGTGCGCGTCGGGCGACTCGGCGGCGGGGACGTCGAGGCCGAGGCCCAGCAGCCACTCCAGGGTCGGGCCGGCGGCTCCGCAGAACGCCCGTATCAGCCCCGGTTTGAGCCGCCACTGGTTGAGGTCCATGTAGTGCTGGAAGTGCCGCTCGGCGGTGTCCTCGACGCCCAGCCCGCGCTGCACGCTGGTGCCGGCCGCGGTGAACAGGCCCGCCGACAGCTGCGTGGAGCCGCCCAGTTCGCGCTCGGACTCGAACAGCAGCACCTGCGCGCCCCGTTCGGCGGCGCTGACCGCGGCGGCGAGACCGGCCCCGCCGCCGCCCACCACGATCACGTCGAGCGCGTCGAAGTCCGTCATGACAAGCTCCCTTCGGAGTGACGCATCACAGCTCTCCGGCGGCGTCGTCGAGGATGCGGTGGTACAGCCCGTTGGAGACGAGACCGCCGTCGAGGGTGACCTCGCCGCCGGTCATGTACGTGCTGCGGTCGGAGAGCAGGAACAGCACCGCGTCCGTCACCTCGCCCACCTCGCCGAGCCGCCCCGCCGGGATACTGCGCCGGGCCGACTCCACGAAGGCGTCCGAGCCGGCGAGCAGACCGGTGCCGACCAGCCCCGGGTGGAGCGAGTTGACCCGGATGCCCCAGGCGGCCAGCTCACCGGCCGCGGACTTCGACAGCCCCGTCAGGCCCCACTTGCTCGCCGAGTACGAGGGGGAGAAGTAGCCGATCCGACCGGAGATCGAGGAGATGTTGACGACGGAACCGCCTCCGCTGTCCCGCATCAGCGGCGCGCAGGCCCGGATGGCGTGGAACGGCCCGTACAGGTTGATCCTCAGGACCCGGTCCCACACCTCCTCGGTGGTGTCCATGAACCGCAGCCGCCGCGAGATCCCGGCGTTGTTGACCAGCCCGTCGAGGCGGCCGTCCGACTCCCGTACGGTGTCCACGGCCGTCCGCCAGGCGGCCGGGTCGGTGACGTCCAGGGTGTGCCCGGTGGCCCGGCCGCCCGCCGCGGTGATCTCCGCCACCACGGGCGCGGTGTCGGCCACGTCGGCCAGGTGGACGTGGCTGCCGCGCTCGGCCAGCGCGCGGGCGTGCGCCGCGCCCATACCGGCGGCGGCCCCGGTGACGAGGACGACGGACGGGTAGCGCACCGTCTCCCGGTGGCCGTCAGACATGGCGCGAGCCGCCGTCGACGGCGATGCTGTGCCCGGTGACGTACCGCGCGCTGTCGGAGAGCAGGAACAGCAGCACGCCGAGCACCTCCTGCGGGGAACCGAGGCGGTGCAGCGGCACGCTCTCCAGGGCGTGCGCCAGCGCCGCCGGGTCCTCCTGGACCCACCGCGTCATCTCGGTGTCGATGTAACCGGGCGCGATCGAGTTGACCCGCAGACCCCGGTCGCCCAGCTCCACGGCGAGCGACTCGGTGAGGTGGGCCACCGACGCCTTGGACGCGCAGTACGCGCCACGGCCCTTGCGGACCCGGACGGCGGACACCGACGACATGTTGACGATGGCCCCGCCGGGCGCCATGTGCCGGGCGGCGGCCTGCGAACCGAACAGCACGCCCTGCACGTTGACCTTCAGCACGGCGTCGATCTGCTCGGGCGAGATGTCTCCGACGAAGGCGTGCGGGAAGATACCGGCGTTGTTGACCCAGTGGTCCAGGCGGCCGGTCTCCCCGTGCGCGAGCCGGGCCAGTTCCTCGTGCCCCGCCGGGTCCACCACGTCCACGGCGGCCGGGACGACCCGCCCCCGGACCGTGCCCTCCGGCAGCGACTCACGCGAGGCGTTGACGGCCTCGGCGGTCTCCTTCATGGCGACGAGGTCGATGTCGGCGGCGATGACGTGCACGCCGCGCAGCGCCAGTCCCTCGGTGAAGACGGCCCCCATGCCGCGGGCGGCGCCGGTGACGACGGCGGTGGTGCCGGCCAGTTCGGGATGGACGGCGGACGGCCGTCGGCCGACGACCCGGCCGGGGCCTTCGGCGCCGGGTGCCAGGGGGTGGGCGGTGTCGCTCATGGGTGGTTCCGTTCCTTCGTCGTCGAAGTGCGGTGTCGAAGCGCGGTCGGGCGGGGGAGGGGCTGCTCGGCTTGTTCAGCCCGGTGGGTCGTCGTCGCGGCGTACGGTGCGGGCCGCGATCCGCAAGCCGTCGCCGGCGCCGTCCCGGACGACCCGGTCGGTGAGGGTGGTGAACCGTTCGGTGCGCGGGGTGCCGCCCCGGGGCGTCGCGACGATCTGGAGGTACGCCTCCACGCGCAGGGCCCCGTCCCCGTCGGTGCCGGTCACGGCGACGTTGCCCACCACGTGCCGGCGCACGACGCCCTCGGCGGCGCACCCGGCGGCGAACCGCTCGGCGAACGCGGTCAGGGCGGCGGTGCCGGTCACCGGCTCGGGATAGGTGGGCGAGTCGAAGCGGCCGTCCGCGGTGAACGTCGCGGCCCACTCGGCGGCGCGGCCGCCGTCGATGAGATGGCTCTGCAAGTGGTAGAGCTGATGGATTTCGGCCAGTGCGGCACTGGCGGGAAACGCGGGCGTGCCGGCCTCCATGCGGGCGTCCCTTCGGCTCGTGGTCCCCGTCGGCGCCGTCCCGGGCGGCCGACGAGGGGGAGCTTGCCGCACACCAACGCGGTGTGCGATAATCGCACTCACTGTGCGAATAATGGGAGCATAGGCAGCGTGGCCGAAACTCGTCAAGGGATGGATCCGTGAACCCACCACAGCCGACCCGGTCGGCCCCCGCACTCGACACCGGCATGTCCAAGACGCTCCACCACGGACTGCTGATCCTGAAGGTCCTCTCTGAGCACCCGAGGGGCCTGACCGTCAGCGAACTGGCGGAAGCCGTCGGGGTGCACCGCACCGTCGCCCACCGCCTGGTGCGCACCCTGGAGGCGCACCAGCTCTGCCGCCGGGACCACCAGCGCCGTATCGTCCTCGGCACCGGACTGGTGAGCCTCGCCGAACCGGTCCAGCAGGACCTGCGCACCCTGGCAGGACCGGTCCTCGACGAACTGGCCGAGACCACCCGCGCCACCGCGCACCTGCTGGTCAGGGAGGGCGCCGACGAGATGCGGGCGCTGATGGTGGTCGAACCCCGCGGCGCCCTCGTGCACGTCTCCTTCCGGCCCGGTCAGACCCACCCCGTCGAGCAGGGCTCGGGCGGCCTCGCCCTCCTCGCGCACGGCCCGCACCGCGCGGGGGAGCGCCCGGAGGTCACCGAGGCCCGCGCCAACGGGTACGCCGTCACCATGGGCGAGGTCATCCCCGCGGTGACCGGCATCTCCGCCGCGGTCCCCGCCCGCGACGGCGACGCCACGGCCAGCATCGGCATCTCGGTCTTCGACCACACCGGCCTCGACACCCTCGGCGCCACCGTCGTGGCGGCGGCGCGACGCCTGGGCGAACTGCTCGACTGACCTCGCCGTCAGCCGGCGTCGGTGACGACGTCCCTGAGCTGGGAGCGCGCGGTGATGCCCAGCTTGGGAAAGGCCCGGTACAGGTGCGACCCGACCGTCCGCGGCGAGAGGTACAGCTTCTCCGCCACCTCCCGGTTGGTCAGTCCCGTGGCCGCGAGCCGCACGATCTGCTGCTGCTGGGGCGTCAGCCCGGCGAGGGCGTCGGGCGGCGGCGGCTCGGTGGCGGCACCGGCGGCCCGCAGTTCGGCGCGGGCCCGCCGCTCCCACGGCCGCGCGCCCAACCGCCGGAACAGCGACTCGGCCTCGGCCAGTACGGGCCGCGCCCGCGCGATCCGGCGCCGGCGGCGCAGCCACTCCCCGTACGCCAGCAGGGTCCGCGCCTGCTCCCACGGCCTGCGGGCGAGCGCCGGGGCCGCCAGCGCCCGGCCGAAGTGTGCCTCCGCCGCGTCGGGAGCGGCGAGCAGCGCCCGGCTCAGCTGGACCAGGGCCGACCTGCGCGGTGCGAGGGGGCCCGCGTCACCGAGGGCGCGTTCGGCCTCGTCCACGGCCCGTGCGGCCTCCTCCGGCGCACCGCGGTGCGTGGCGGCCGACGCCAGGTCCGGCAGCGCCGGAGGGGAGAGGTGGTAGTGCACGGGCCGGCCGTCCTCGTCGAAGGCGGCCCTGAAGTGCGCGTACGCCGTCTCGTGGTCGCCCTCCGCCGCGGCGGCCGTCCCCAGCGCGCGGTGGGCGAGGACCAGCACCGAACGGCTCTCCAACGGATCGATCAGCGACAGGGCGTGCCCGGCCCGCTCCCGCGCGCCCGCCGCGTCCCCGAGCAGGGCGCGCAGCAGGGCGTCGGTGGCGGCGGCACAGGCGGCGGCGTGGCCGA